>CAXUEN010000108.1:6899-7497 GCA_964249945.1 uncultured Caulobacteraceae bacterium
CCGTTCGAGGAGGCGCCGATGGGCACGACCGGGCTGGAGACGGCGTTCGCCTCGTTTGCGGCCATCAACGCCTTCAGCCGCACGAGCCTGCGGCTGAAGGGCGAGAAAGGGGCGTGGCAGGCGTGGCCGGCCAGGACAGGGACGCGGCGGCTGATCTGATCGCCCGCGTGGGCGAAGCGCCGGGCGAGGCGGAGGTCTTCCAGACCGTCCGCCTGCTCTTGCGCGTCGCCCGCCGGGCCGATCGCGCCCACGCGCGCGTGGGAGAAGGGGCGCGGCCGCAGGCCGAGCCGGTGCGCTTCCGCGCCTCCCCCGGCCAGCGCTTCCCCTCCACCGAGATCGGCGCGGCGCGCACGACCGAGGACGGCAAGGCCGAACTGATCGTGCCCTTCATGGGCCTGACCGGTCCCAGCGGCGTGCTGCCCGACCACTATTCCGACCTGGTGGTGCAGCGCCGCCGCGCGCGGGATCCGGCGCTCGCGGCCTTCTTCGACCTGTTCAACCACCGCACCATCAGCCTGTTCTACCGCGCCTGGGCCAAGACGCGCCTGCCGGTGCGGTTTGAAGAGGCGCAGACGCCCTTGGGCGATCCCTTCAGCCG
>CAXUEN010000109.1:0-7487 GCA_964249945.1 uncultured Caulobacteraceae bacterium
GGCCGCCGGCGCGCGCCACGGGCGCCATTCGGACCCGGGCCGCCGGGCCGGCGGCGCCCATGGGGGCGGGGGGGGGCGCGGGGATCAGCCCGGCCTTGGCGCAGGCGAAGAAGGCGCAGATCATCTCCACGCCTGGGGGATAGGCCAGCAGCACCCGGTCTCCGGGGGCCAAGCGCATGTCGGCGCCCAGGTGACCGGCGAGCAGGGCGACGCGGTCCAGGAAGGTGGCGTAGGTCAACCGGTCGACGATCTCGCCGTGCGTATCGAGGAAGACGTACAGCGGCTTGTCCGGCTGGCGGACCGCCCACTCCTCGACCGACGCAAGAACGCTACCCATTGATCTCTCCGCCCGGCGACGAGGCACACATCATTTTGCACGTGACAGGTCCGGGCGCCTAACGGACTGCGGCGGATTGGCCCGTGCGGTGGTCTCGGGCGGTCGGATCACCGGCGGTGAAGGCGCGAGAAGCTACGTATTTACCACGCGAAAAGACGCCGCGCATCTTCGACATCGCGCGGCCTGGAGACGCGGCCCGTCCGGTCCCCCGGCCAGCAGGTCGGGGGACCGGAGGCCGGGGGACCGCAGGACTCAGAGGGTCGGCGAGCCCGGGTGACGGCGCTCGACGTAGGTGTAGCGCGGGCGCTCGGTCCAGCCCGGGTGACGCGCGCCGTAGCGGGCGCCGAAGATGGCGGCGACCAGACCCAGCACCATGGCCAGGAAGGTGCCGAAGGCGGCGCTGGCGGTGGCGGCTGCGGTCTTGGTGGCTGCGGCCTGGAGGGCGGCCGCGTCCTGCTGCTGGGTGGCGGCGTCGCCCTGCGTCGTCGCGGCGGACGGGCCGGTCATCATGCCGCCGGTCTGGCCCGGCGTGGCGTCCGAAGCGGCCCCGTTCGCGCCTGCCGCGGCCAAGCCTGCGGTCTGCATGGCGGCGTGGCTGAGGCCCGACAGGGCGGAGCCGGCGATGAACAGCACCGCCACGGAGGTGACGGCCCAGACGGCGATCCCCTGCAGCGTGCCGCCGTGATGATCGGGATTGGCGGTGGAACGGCCGGCCACCCAGGCGCCGAAGCCGAGCGCCACCAGGTTGGCCAGCGCCACCCACACCATACCGATGACGCTGGAAATCGCGGCGGACTGGGTGGTCTGGACCATGGCCACAGCCGCGACGCCGAGCGCTGCGCCCAGCACGTTGAGCATGAAGGCGGTGACCACGGCCACGACGGCGCCCAGCAGGGTCGACCCCCAGGTCACAAGCGGGTAGGCGTAGTGCCGGTCCAACGGTCCAACGTCGCTCATCTAATCGCCTCCTCGTCGGCGACCCATCGACGCCTGGAAGGTCAACGGCAGGCCGCCGTCGTCGTTCCGCTCCCCAGGCGGACCCGGCGTCCGCGGCCGGCGATCAGTGGTAGGCGGCGCTGACCTCTCGCGCGAGGCGGTAGGCGGGCAGGTAGCTGTGCTCCCGGTCCACCCGGATGCCCACCAGCCAATAGAACCCCTCCGGCCCGGTGATGGCCAGGGGCAGCGACCCGCTTATGTGCGACTGCTCCGACCGCTCGAGCACGACGCCGTCCGGCCCCTCGAACTGAATGATCACCCCGACCTCCTGCGACGATGCTCCTCAAGCTGCGATCATCGACGCGCCGGGACGGTTAAGAAATCACTGCGCCGGAGCGGCGGTGGTCCAGCGGGGCCCACCTGCCTCAGGCTTGGGCGCCTGCCGCGCATTCGCCTTCGCCTTGATCTCGGCGGGACGGGCGGGAGCCGCCGGTCGGCTGGCTTAGAATCGCTTGGCCATGCCGATGTAGCCCTGCACCGCAGGGGTCTGCGGGTTCAGGCCGAGGTTGGTCCCCGCGTCCAGCTCCAGGTCGTCGCGCAGGCCCAGCGACAACGCCACGTCGGCCGAGCACTGGGTGATCACGCCGACGGGGTCCTGGTCCTCCCGCGCATACAGTTCGGTGGACAGGGTCAAATTCGCGGGCAGCGACCAGGTGACGTTGATGATCTCCACGGGCGCAAGATGGACGCCGCCGCCGAACATGTCCTTGGAGATGTCGACCTCAGGGCTGAGGTTCAGAAGCATCGACTTGTTGATGGCGGCGGCGATCGGCAGCACCACGCCGCCCTCCCAGGCGCCGTTGCCGATGCCTGAGCGGGCGGTGGGGGCCTTGACGAAGGGCTCCACCGCGAGCGCCAGGGGACCGCGATAGTCGCCGAAGAAGTTCTGCTTGAGCCGCACGACAAGGTCGCCCGGGCCGTACAGGGTCTGGGAGGAGGGGTCGCCGGGCTCGTGGACGCGCACCTCCTCATAGGGGGCGATGCTGACCTCCACGTCGGTGCGGTCGGCGATCCCGAGCTTCAGGGTGGGATTGGTGAACAGGTAGGTGTCCGTCACCGCCCCGCCGCTGCGGTTGTAGGTGGCGTTGAAGGCATCCGTCTCGAGCTGGAAGTGGCCCTTGTATACGGTGCCGGGCATGGGCGCGTGGGCCGGGCGGTCGGCGCAGAAGGCGCGGAGCTTGGGCTTGTCGGTGGGGATCGAGTCCGCCGAGCCCGGCGAGGCGCCGCCCTGGGGCAGCGCCTGCGGCTTGGGCGGATCGCCGTCCGCATCCCGCGCCGCCAGCGGCCCAGCGAGGCCCGCGGCGGCGACGAGGCCGAGGAGGACGCCGCGGCCTGGGGCGATCAAAATATTCCCGCCCACAGGTTGATGGTCAGGGCCACCACCACCGTGTTGTAGGCGAAGGCGAGCAGGCTGTGCACCGTGCCCACCCGGCGGAGCGTGCGGGAATCGAAGGCGATGTCGGCGGTCTGGGAGGCCACCCCGATGATGATGCTGAAGTGCAGGAAGTCCCAGTAGTCCGGCTCGCCCCCCTCGGGGAACTTCAGCCCGCCGCGGATGGCCGGCGCCGGGTCGGTGTCGGAGACGCTGTAGTATTCGTGGGCGTAGTGGATGGCGAAGATCAGCTGGGCGACGAACCACGACGACGCCACCGTGACGAAGGCCAGCCCCACGCGCGCGACCTTGAACAGCCCATGGTCGGACTTGGCCAGCGACAGCTCCACGCCCACCGCGGCCAGGCTCGCGGCCGTGGCCAGCAGCACGAGGCCCAGGATCATGCCGCGCCCGTCGTCCTGGGCGGCGGCGCGCTGCTGGATGTCGCGCCCCTTCTTGCCGGACATGGCCATCAGGCTGGCGGCGATGAACCAGAGACAGCCCAAGTCCCAGGCCGAAATCACCCGGGTGCTCAGCTTCAGGCTGTTGGGGACGAGGGCCAGCAGCAGGCCCGCGATCAGGCCTACCGCGATGGCCCCCGTCAGTCGGGGGCGCGAGGCGAACGGCCCGATGGGCAGCCGGGAGATCAGCCCGGGGTTCGACGGCATGGCGACTCGCGTGCTGGACGCGCATGTATGCGGGAGGAACGGGCCCGGACGCCAGCCGAAACAGGCTCCGCATTGCGCTCATCCCGCCATTCGCCGGGATGAGCGGGTCCAGATCGGAGACCTGCTCCGACGCCGTCCAGCCTTAGTGCGCGCGGGCGATCCGGGCGTCGCGCACCACTCGCGCCAGCAGCACGTGGGCGGCGTCGAGCGTGCTGACCAAGCGGGCGCGCCGGCCCACGCGCACGCCGAACCGATCGACCCCGCCAACGGTCAGCTTCCAGATCTCCATGCCTTCTACGGAGGCGACGCGGGTGGCGGACGTGCTCATGCTGAGGCTCCTCGGGTCAGACGCCTTACAGAGCTGTAGGATAGCCGAAGTCCCGCCACGTTCCCCATCAGCTTTCCGTGACCACTGGCCGGCCTAGGCCGCCTGGTCGAGCATCCCTTCCAGCCGCCCGCGGATCAGCGCCTCGGCTTCGCTCATGATGCGGTCGATCAAGTCCTTGCAGGTGGGGATGTCGTGGATCAGGCCGGCGACCATGCCGCAGGACCAGCCCCCCGCGTCCAGGTCCCCGTCGCGCATGATGCGCGGATAGACGCCGGCGATCTCCTCGGCGATGTCGGCGAACTTCAGCTCGGGGCCGAGTTCGCGTTCCTTGGACAGCAGGCGCTCCACCGCAGCGTTGTTCAGCACCCGCTCGGTGTTGCGGAGCGGGCGCATGATCAGGCGGGTGTCGAGTTCCGAGGCCGCGACGATGGCCTCCTTCACGTGGATGTGGACCGGCGCCTCCTGGGTGGCGATGAAGCGGGTGCCCATGTTCATGCCGTCCGCCCCCATGGCCAGGGCCGCCACCAGAGAGCGCGCGTCGGCCATGCCGCCGGACGCCACGAAGGGGATGCGCAGCGTCTCCGCCGCCCGGGGCAGCAGGATCATGTTGGGGACGTCGTCCTCGCCCGGATGGCCGCCGCACTCGAAGCCGTCCACGCTGACCGCGTCGCAGCCCACGGCTTCCGCCTTCAGGGCGTGGCGGACGGCGGTGCACTTGTGGATCACCTTGATCCCGGCCGCCTTCAGCGCAGGCATGTACTTCTGGGGGTTGTTGCCGGCGGTCTCCACGATCTTCACGCCGCCGTCGATGATCGCCTGGATGAAGCCCGGATAGTCCGGCGGCGTCACCGCGGGCAGGAAGGTCAGGTTCACCCCGAACGGCTTGTCGGTCATCTCGCGGCAGCGGGCGATTTCCTTGGCGAGCGCATCGGGCGTGCGCTGGGTCAGGCCGGTGATCAGCCCGAGGCCGCCGGCGTTGGCCACCGCCGCGGCCATCTCCGCGAAGCCGACCCAGTGCATGCCGCCCTGGACGATCGGGTGCTCGATGCCGAACAGCTCGGTGATGCGGGTCTTCATGGCGTCGTCCTCCGCTTAGCGCTGCGCCTGGGCGCTTCTGTCGGCCTTGTCGGGGCTCTACAACAACGTCCCGGCGACGGAGGCAATGACTTGGCGGCGTTCGAGACCCCGATCCACGAGACCGAAGGCGTGCTGTCCGGCCCTCTGCGCGCGCCCCGCCAGATGCTGAGCGTGCAGGAATACGACGGCCACGCCTCGATCCACGACGACGAGACGGCGCGAAAGCTCGGCTTCAAGGGCGGCACGATCGAGGGGCCGACCCACTTCAGCCAGTTCACGCCCCTGGGCTACGCGGTGTGGGGCGAGGCCTGGTTCGCCCACGGCTGCCTGTCGGCGCACTACCGCAACGCCGCCTTCGAGGGCGAACAGGTGCAGGCGCACCTCCGCCGCCCCGCCGCCGGCGAGCGGCAGGCGGAGGTGTGGATGCTGCGGGCGGACGGGACCGAGATCCTGCGCGGCACGGCCTCGCTCGGCCCGGGCTTCGTCCCCACCGCGCGTGACCGGCGGCTGGCGGAGCTGGCGCCCCGGGCCGATCCGGTGGTGCTGGCCGACGTCCGGCTCGGGGCGACCTCGCCCCGGCTTCCCGTCCGCATGGGCGCGGACCAGCACATGGGGGCGCTCTACCCCTTCAGCCTGGCCCAGAAGCTGGAGCGGATCACCGAGCCCTCTCCCTGGTACGCGGGCGACGCCTCCCCCTGGGGCCGCCCGATCGCGCCGATGGAGATGATCAGCGTGCTGATGCAGTACACCGCCCGCGACGGCGCCTTCCCCGTCCGCGGCCCGGCGGTGGGCCTGTTCGCCGACCAGGAGATCCGGCTGCTGGACGGCCCCGTCTTCGTGGGCGAGGCCTACGAGGTCGCGCGCGAGGTGGTGGCCATCAGCGGCAGCCGCCGCACCGAGAGCCTGTGGGTCCGCTCCACCCTGTACGCGGCGGGGACGGACCGGCGCGTGGCCACCATGCTGCTGAACTCGGCCACGCTGAAGGAGTCCTATGCGTCCTACGAGGCGGAGCGGGCGGCGCTATACGGCTGAGCCCCACCTTCCTTCTCCATCAAGGGAAAGGGAGAAGAGCTACGCCTGCGTCCGCGCCGGCATCTGGCCGAGGCCGACCATGGTCATCACCGTCACCCCGTCCTGGTTGGTCACCGTCACCGCGGTGCGGACCATGCCCCGGTCGGGCTTGCTCTTCGAGCGGGTCACCGCCACCACCTCGCGACGCACCTCCAGCCGGTCTCCGGGGCGCACGGGGTGAAGCCAGCGTAGCTCGTCGATCCCCATGCCCAGCATGGGCGTTGCGCCGTAGGGGCGCATCTCCACCAGCTGGCGCATGACCAGCGCCGCCACCTGCCAGCCGCTGGCGATCAGCCCTCCGAAGGCGCTGTCCTTCGCCGCGACCGGGTCGGTGTGGAAGGGCTGGGGGTCGTAGGCGCGGCCGAAGGCGATCACGTCCGCCTCCACGATCTCGATGGGCGGCCCGGTGAGCACGTCCCCGACCGCCACGTCCTCCAGGTACTTGTCGGGGTTTGGCATGGACGGACTCCATAGGGGTTCGCGCGTTGTCTCCCCACCTCCCCGTCATCCTCGGGCTTGTCCCGAGGAGCAAGCGTCCCGGCGCCGGAACGCTCTCGCGCCGCAGGGGCGGAGCGCCCGCCGGCTCCGATCCTCGGGACGAGCCCGAGGATGGCGCAGAGAGGAAGCGGCGCGCGGCATGGCGTCCCGCCGGCCCACAGCGCTTGTGGGCCGCAGCCACGTTCCATACATGCGCGAGCGTCGCCCCGCATCGCACGGGGCCGGGCGGTCAGCCGCACATCCTTGAGGCCTGACCGTGCTCCAGATCGAAGACCTGACCTTCAACGCCTGGGGCCGCCGCTTCTTCGACCGGGCCAGCGTGTCCTTCCCCCCCAACGCCAAGATCGGTCTGGCGGGCAGGAACGGCGTCGGCAAGTCCACCCTGTTCAAGCTGATCCTGGGCGAGCTGCAGCCCGACGGCGGGACCCTCGAGCTGCCCCGCACCGCGCGCATCGGCGCGGTGGCCCAGGAGCACCCCGCCACCCCCGTCAGCTTGCTCGACACCATCCTGGAAGCCGACGTGGAGCGCAGCGCTCTCTACACCGAGCTCGACACCGCTGAGCCCGAGCGCATGGGCGAAATCTGGGGCCGCCTGATCGAGATCGACGCCGACCGCGCCCCCGCCCGCGCCGCCGAGATCCTCGCTGGCCTCGGCTTCTTAACCGAGGACCTCGCGCGCGCCATGAGCGAGTTCTCCGGCGGCTGGCGCATGCGGGTGGCGCTGGCGGCGGCCCTGTTCGCCGAGCCCGACCTGCTTCTCCTGGACGAGCCCACCAACTACCTCGATCTGGAAGGCGCCCTGTGGCTGGAGGCGCGCCTGAAGAAGTACCCGCATTCGGCGCTGATCATCAGCCACGACCGGGAACTGCTGAACAATTCCGTCGACTTCATCCTGCATGTCCAGGCCGGGAAGCTTGAGCTGTACACCGGCGGCTACGACGACTTCGAGCGGCGGCTGGCGGAGAAGACCCGGCTGCAGGCCGCCACGCGGGTCAAGCAGGAGGCCGAGCGCGCCCACCTGCAGAGCTTCATCGACCGCTTCAAGGCCAAGGCCAGCAAGGCCGCCCAGGCGCAGAGCCGCGTCAAGCGGCTGGCCAAGCTCGCGCCGGTGGCGGAGATCGCCTCCGAGCGGGTCGCGCC
>CAXUEN010000110.1:0-7479 GCA_964249945.1 uncultured Caulobacteraceae bacterium
CCCCCGACCCGCGCGAGGCGGAGACCGAGCGCCGCCGCCAGGACCTTCACGGCTGGATGGGGGAGGCCGCCCGCTGGTTCGAGGCCCAGCTCCGCCGCCCCGCCGGCGACAACGCCCGCCGCTACCTGGACGGGCGGGGGCTGCCGGAGGCCGAGCGCGCCCGCTTCGGCCTGGGCTATGCGCCGGCCGCCCGCACCGGGCTGAAGGACCACCTGGTCGCCAAGGGCGCGCACCCCGGCGAGCTGGTGGAGGCGGGCCTGCTCATCGCGCCCGAGGACGGCGGTGCGCCCTACGACCGCTTCCGCGACCGCATCATCTTCCCGATCACCGACGGACGGGGGCGGATCGTCTCCTTTGGCGGCCGTGCGCTCGATCCCCAGGCCAAGGCCAAGTACCTGAACGGGCCGGAGACCGCGCTCTTCCACAAGGGCTCCACGCTGTTTGGCCTACCCGAGGCCCGCAAGCTGCTGCACACCGGCTCCTCGGGCGCGGACGAGGCGGCCCTGGTGGTGGTGGAGGGCTACATGGACGCCATCGCCTGCCAGCGCGCCGGCATCGCCGCGGTCGCGCCGTTAGGCACCGCCCTGACCGAGGAGCAGATGGCCGCGCTCTGGCGGCTGACGGCGGAGCCCGTGCTCTGCTTCGACGGCGACGCCGCCGGCCAGCGCGCCGCCCACAAGGTTATCGACCGCGCGCTCCCGCTGCTGAAGCCCGGCCGCTCCTTCCGCTTCGCCCTGCCCACCGGCGGCAAGGACGTCGACGAGGTGCTGCGCGAGCAGGGCGCAGCCGCGCTCAAGGCCCAGCTCGCCGAGACCAAGCCCCTGTCGGAGGTGCTGTTCGAGCGCGAGCGCGCCGCCGCCGAGCCGCTGGACACCCCGGAGCGCCGCACGGGGCTGAAGGTGGCGCTTCGCAAGCTCGCCGGCGCCATCGCCGACGCCGACCTCAGCCAAGCCTATCGCGACGACCTGCTGGCCCGCTTCGAGGCCCTGTGGCCGCTCGCCCAGCCGGTCCGCACCCGCGCCGACGCCGCCCGCGCCATGCGCGGCGACCGCTTCGGACCGCGCAAGGCCCCGATCACCGGCGCCAGCAATGAAGGCAAGGCGGCGGCGCGCCGGCTCTCCGTCTCGCTTCCCCCGGCGGCCGCGGCGGCGGCGGCGGGGGTGCTGTCGCATCCCGAACTGGCCGACGAGCAGCTGGAGGCCCTGGACGTGCAGGGTTTCGGCGAGCTGGCTCTGGACGCCTTTGCTCATGCGTTCATTCAAGTGCGCTTGACTTTTCCAACCCTTGATTCCGAGGGGATGAAACGTCATCTGATAACCCGCGGCTTCGAGCAGACCCTGCAGGACATCGCCAAGGCTGCGACCCTTTCCGACGCACCCTTCCTCAAGGCCGACATGCCGGTGGAGAAGGCCCGGGCGCTTTGGTCGCAGCTGTTCGAGGTGCTGATGCGCCTGGCCGCCCTGGAACGCGCGGTGAAGGACGCTAAGTGCGAAATCGCCAGCAATCCGAACGACTCCGGAGAGTTGTATGGCCTGAAATCTGAACGGGACGCGCTCCGGCGTGACCTGGGCGCGGGAACTATATGGGTGGGTGCGGCGTCCAGCATGGGCGCATCGTCCCTGCATTAAATGAGTGTCCGGGCGGCGCGCCGTCCGGATCGGAGACGAGAATGACAGTCACAACGAGCGGGACCGAGCCCCCGGATACGACCGTTGACGGGCCGCTGCTCGACCTCACTGACGCCGGCGTCAAGAAGTTCATCAAGCAGGCCAAGACCCGCGGCTACGTCACCATGGACGAGCTGAACAAGGTCCTGCCGTCGGAGGAGGTCACCTCCGAGCAGATCGAAGACACCCTCGCCATGCTCTCGGAGATGGGCGTCAACGTCGTCGAGAACGAGGAAGCCGGCGAGGAGGCCACCGCCGAAGGTGGCGCCGTGGTCGCCCGCGAGGAGAGCGCCGTCGTCGCCACCGACGGCAAGCCCGCCTTCGACCGTACCGACGACCCCGTGCGGATGTATCTGCGCGAGATGGGCTCGGTCGAGCTGCTGTCGCGCGAGGGCGAGATCGCCATCGCCAAGCGCATCGAAGCCGGCCGCGACACGATGATCCGGGGCCTGTGCGAAAGCGCCCTGACGTTCGAGGCCATCATGGTCTGGCGCGAGGAGCTGCGCGAGAGCCGCATCCTGCTGCGCGAGATCATCGACCTGGAGCAGACCTACGGCGGCCTGAACCCCGCTGTCGTTCCGGGCGCCGAGGGCGCCCTGGTGGTCGGCGACGCGCCGGCCGAACCCGCCGTCGAAGGGGACGCTGCCCCGGCCGGTGAAGCGCGTGCCGACGGAGAGGCCGAAGGCGAGAACGAGGACGACTTCGACGACGGCGCCGGCCCCACCGTCTCCGCCATGGAGGCGGAGCTGCGCGAGGGCGTCATGGCGACGCTCGACGCGATCGCCGAGGAGTTCGAGACCTTCCGCCGCCTGCAGGAGCGGCTGGTTTCCCGCCGCCTGGAAGGCAAGGACCTGGGCGACGACGACAGGCGGGCCTTCGACGAGCTGGCCGGCGGCATCATCCTGCACCTCAAGACGCTGAAGCTGAACAACAACCGCATCGAGCAGCTGGTCGAGCAGCTCTACCTGATCAACAAGAAGCTGATCGGGCTGGAGGGCCGCCTGCTGCGCCTGGCCGACAGCTACGGCATCTCGAGGCTCGAGTTCCTGAAGGCCTATTTCGGCTCCGAGCTCGACCCCCGCTGGACCGACAAGGTCAAGCCCATGGGCGTGCGCTGGACCAAGTTCGCCGAGAAGGAGTTCGACCAGATCGGCGACATCCGCGGCGAGATCGCCATGCTGGCCACCGAGACCGGCGTGCCCATCGACGACTACAGGCGGATCGTCCAGACCGTGCAGAAGGGCGAGCGCGAAGCCCGCCAGGCCAAGAAGGAGATGGTGGAGGCCAACCTGCGCCTCGTCATCTCCATCGCCAAGAAGTACACCAACCGCGGCCTGCAGTTCCTGGACCTGATCCAGGAGGGCAACATCGGCCTGATGAAGGCGGTGGACAAGTTCGAGTATAGGCGGGGCTACAAGTTCTCCACCTACGCCACCTGGTGGATCCGCCAGGCCATTACCCGCAGCATCGCCGACCAGGCGCGCACCATCCGCATCCCGGTCCACATGATCGAGACGATCAACAAGATCGTGCGCACCTCCCGCCAGATGCTGCACGAGATCGGCCGCGAGCCCACGCCCGAGGAGCTGGCCGAGAAGCTCGCCATGCCGCTCGAGAAGGTGCGCAAGGTGCTCAAGATCGCCAAGGAGCCGATCAGCCTCGAGACGCCCATCGGCGACGAGGAGGACAGCCACCTCGGCGACTTCATCGAGGACAAGAACGCGGTCCTGCCCATCGAGGCGGCGATCCAGTCCAACCTGCGCGAGACCACCACCCGCGTGCTGGCCTCCCTCACGCCGCGGGAGGAGCGGGTGCTGCGCATGCGCTTCGGCATCGGCATGAACACCGACCACACCCTGGAGGAGGTCGGCCAGCAGTTCAGCGTCACCCGCGAACGCATCCGCCAGATCGAGGCCAAGGCGCTGCGCAAGCTGAAGCATCCCTCGCGCTCGCGCAAGCTCCGGAGCTTCCTGGACAGCTGAGTCCGCGCCCTGGTATGAGGGCGTGTGAATCACCTTTTGTTCTGGACGCCGGCGCGGTGAGCGCCCTTCGCGCCCTCGATCGCGACCGGCTCGCCGACCCGACGCCCTGCGGCTCGCTGTGGATCGTCCTGAACGGGACGGAGTGCGCGCTCCGCTGCTCGGGCGCGCTCTGGCTGCCGGCCGAGCGCACCCTGGTGGTGGCCGACCTGCACCTGGAGAAGGGCTCCGCCTACGCCGCCCGTGGCCAGCTGCTGCCCCCCTACGACACCGCCGACACCCTGGCGCGGCTGGAGGCGGAGGTGGCGGCGCTGGACCCCCGCACGGTGGTTCTGCTCGGCGACAGCTTCCACGACGCCCGCGCGCTCGGCCGGCTCGCCCCGGCCCACAGCTTGCGCCTAACCGCGCTCGCGCTCGGCCGCACCCTGGTCTGGGCGGAGGGCAACCACGACATCACCCTCCTGGCCGAGGGCGCCGCACGCCTCCCAGGCGAGGTGGCGGATGAGGTGCGGCTGGGCGCGCTGGTCTTGCGCCACGAACCCCGCTCCGGCCGCCAGCCGGGCGAGGTCGCCGGCCACCTGCACCCCTGCATCAAGCTCGCCCGCGGCCGCGCAGGGCTCCGCCGCCGCGCCTTCGTCACCGACGGCGAGCGCCTGATCCTCCCCGCCTTCGGCGCCTACGCCGGAGGCCTCAACGCCCGCGATCGCGCCATCGCGGCGCTCTTCGCCGCGTCGCCGCTTTGCGCCGCGCTGGGCGACCGCAAGGTCCACCCGATGCCTTGGGAGGCGCTGGGGTGAGGGGTCGTGCGGCGCTGACAGCTTACCTCAAGAGGAAGTTTCGAACGTCAGTTCTGATGTGAATTCCGGGCCTCACTGCGTTGGGCTATTTTTGTCCGCCCCTCCATGGAAAGCGACATGGCCAAGTCTCTGCTCCACGTGATGTTTAGCTGCTCCGCTGCCGGAGGTCTCAGGGCTTGTCTCGCCGATCTTGGTCGATCTGAACGGGTCATCGCACCCAGAGATGATTTCAGCTTTGGTCCGATACGTGATCCATCCGACCCGTCCCGATCTCAATGGGTAGAAGATGTGCTCGGGATAAATGAATGGGATGATCTGGTTAAGGAGAACGCCAGCTTCATAAGCTCATCGCATGTGGAAAGCACGTATTTGGTCGCGTGGTTTTCGCGTCGCTCTACAAGCGAGTATGCCGGGTTTTTATGGTGGTTATCTCAACTCGGAGATCGCCCATTCAAGGTCATAGATGTAACCGGTTTCCCATGTTCCGGCCGTGGAGCGGCAGCTACTGGAATGCTTTCTAGGGCGGACTATAAGGTTTTGATTGGAAGTGAAAGGACCTTGTTGGAGGATGAGGCCTCGCATCACAGGGCCACTTGGCGCCGACTACAGAAGGAGAATGCACCTTTTCGTGTTATAGGAGCAAGCGGAAGACTGGAGTCAGCCATGATAAACCATTTCGACGCTCTTATTCTGTCTTGTATAACGATCGAGTGGCGCAAGATGGCGAGGGTCGTTGGCGATGCTTTGGCTACTTTCCGGGAGAACGGTCTCTATCAAACGGGCGATCTTGTTTTATATGCCCGAACTTATGATTTAGCCGAATCTCACTGTTTCGAATGGCGCGGTGATCTGGCCAATATGCAGAAATGCGAGCTTCGGTTTGCTCCCGTATGCCCTCCCTAGCTGAGGAAGGTACCCGCAAGCCGATGGGGCGTGCCACCGTGCTCGGGCGCGTCAAGGCGACCTCGCTGCGCAAGGCGAGCCTGAGGCTCGACCTTGACCCGCCCTGCGCGCGATGGCTGACCGGAGGGGTCGGGACGCGGGGCGTCCCTTCTGAGGTTCGACTTGGCCTGCGGCTGCGTCGAACACGGGGCTGGGGCTTTGAAGGCGCTCGTCTTCTCCTCCCCCGCTGCGCAAGGGAGGAGAATGAGTGCTCTTCCTTGCCCCAGCCCTGTGTTCGATCCGCCGGAGGCGATCGGACTTCTACACGGGACGCCCCGCGTCCCGACGCCAGCGCGTCAGCCGTCGCGCGGAGGGGCGGTCAAGGTCGAGCGTAGCTCGCCTCGCGAAGCGAGGTCGCCTTGACCGCGCCGAGCACGGCGGCACACCCACCGCCTTCATAGCGACGTCGCACCATCTCCCGCGCCGCACCGCCTTGGGCTACCCACCGCACACGGCTGACGCGGGTAAGGAAAGCCATCGGGACGAGATGTTGCGCAAACTCGGCGGCCGGAAGGCGCCCAAGAGATTGCTGTCGATCAGGCGCAGCGGAAGAGCCCGCAAGGACCAATGCGAGTACCCCGTAAGATGGAGCCGTAGCTCCACGTCACCCCAGGTCCTGACAGCGGCGGATCAACCCCCGCGCAGGACCCGCCCCGGCGGGGGCGCGTAAGCGTAAACGGTCTTTCTCATGCGTTCGCCCCACGCGGGGGCGGCTCCATACCGCCAAAGCCGCGCTGAGGCCAGCGCGGCCGGATGCGTTGAGGCGGGGGCTGAGCTCCGTCTTCAAACCCGCTCATCCCGGCGAATGCCGGGACCCAGATTGTAGGGCGCACCGCTGAAGATAAGGAGCGTTGCGAACCTATCCGCGGGAGCGCCTTATGATCTGGGTCTCGGCATTCGCCGGGATGAGCGGAGGAAAAGAGGCGGGCTGGTCCAGCCTCAACCGGTCGTGGTCTAGCGGCCGTGGCCGAGGGCCTTCTGCAGCTCCGCCTTGCTCATCCTGGAGCGGCCGGGCACGCCCTGCCGCTTGGCCTCGGCGTAGAGGGCCGCCTTGCTGTCATTCCCGCCGCCCGCATGGCCGGTCTCCCGGTCGTGGGCGGTCTTCCGCGCCACGTCCTTGGGCTGGGCGGAGAACTGCTTCCCCTTCTTGGTGTCGGCGCGCTTCTTGGCGGTGGTGCGGGCGTATTCCGCGTCAGAGAGGTGGTCGCGGGCGGCCTTGGGCAGGTAGCGTTCGCCGGTCTTCCCGCTCTCCTCGCCTGACTTGGTGCCCCAGTCCTCTTCCGTCCACTGGTGCAGGTGGTTGTCGGCGCTCTTCTCGCCCTTGTAGCCGCCGCCCTCCTTCTTGTACTCGGCCACGGCGAGCTGGGCCTTGCGGGCGGACCACTGGCCGGGGCGGCCGCCCTTGTCGCCCTCGGTCACCTCGTCCTTCACCTTGTCCCAGAGCTTGGGGTCAGTCTTCTTGGCCGTTCCGGACATCTCCACCTCCCTAGATACGTCCATCCAACCGGCAGAGGGCGCGGGCGTTCCTAGCCGCGCACTTGGCCGGTCCCGCGCACCACGTACTTGTAGGTGGTAAGCTGCTCGGCGCCCACGGGGCCGCGGGCGTGGAGCTTGTCGGTGGCGATGCCGATCTCGGCGCCGAAGCCGAACTCGCCGCCGTCGGCGAACTGGGTGGAGGCGTTGACCAGCACGATGGCGCTGTCCACCGCAGCGGTGAAGCGCGCCACCGCCGCCGCATCCTCGGTGACGATGGCGTCGGTGTGGCCGGAGCCGTAGGCGGCGATGTGGGCGGCCGCGGCCTCCACCCCGTCCACCACGCGGACCGACAGGATGGGGGCGAGGTATTCGGTGGTCCAGTCGGCCTCGGTCGCCTCGGCCATCGCGGGGACCAGGGCGCAGGCGGTCGGGTCGCCGCGGAGCGCGCAGCCGGCGGCCTGCAGGTCGGCGACCTCGTCACGGATGGCCAGGGCGATCTGGCGGCAGGTGTCGGCCCGCGGCTGGTCGTCGCGCACGAACGACCATTGCAGAATCGTCACCGGCCCGGTGAGCATGCCCTTGACCGGCTTGTCGGTCAGGCCCTGCGCGTAGCGCCAC
>CAXUEN010000111.1:0-7461 GCA_964249945.1 uncultured Caulobacteraceae bacterium
CGCACCGGCGGGCAGCCGTCCCGCGCCTCCACGTCGACGCCCAGGGTGGAGCGCGCCTGCAGCAGGGGACCGATGGGGCGGCGGCGCATCCGGGCGTCGCCGTCGACGACCACCTCGCCGTCCACCAGGGCCGCCGCCGCAGTCAGGAAGCGGGTGGCGGTGCCGGCGTTACCCAGGAACAGCGGCGCGCCCGGAGGCTTCAGGGCGCCGGCGCCCGTGACCTCGAAGCGGGTGGCGTCCGGCTCCTCCACCGTCACGCCCAGGGCGCAGAGGGCCTGCGCCATGTAGCGGGTGTCGTCGCTCTTCAGCGCGCCGCTCAGGCGGCTGCGCCCTTGCGCCAGGCCGGCCAGCAGCAGGGCGCGGTTGGTGATCGACTTGGAGCCAGGCAGCCGCACCTTGCCTACCAGCGGCCGCCCGGACGGGTGGATGCGCAGCGCGTCCACCTAGCCGTCCCACACCGCAAGCAGCTCGCGCAGCCGGGCTACGAAGCCCAGCGGCTGGTCGAGGAACAGGTGGTGCGCCGCATCCGGCACGGAGGCGAACAACGTCCCTTCCGGCGCGATGGAGCGGCTGTAGGCCAGGTTGTCGGTCCGGACCACCGCCGATCGGTCTCCGTAGAGGAAGGCCAGGGGACAGCGGGCGGCGCGAAGGGCGGCGTCGGTGTCGGCGCGCCGCGCGCCGTCGAGCCGTTCGAACAGCAAGGGGTCGAAGCGCCAGGTCCAGCCCTCGACCTGTCCGGTCTCGACCTGCATCAGCGAACGCCGCGCGATATAGTCCAGTACGAACGGGTTGTCGCAGGCCTGGGGCGGCATGAGCCGGAAGCGCGCCAAAGCGCCAGGCAGGTCGGGATAGATGGCCTTGGCGCGCGAGGACGGACCGATGTCCGGACTTTCGGGGGCCGACACTGCGGAGTCGATCACGATGGCGACCTTGGGCGCCAGGCCGTCGGACGCCAGGGCCGCATCCGCCGCAACGTTCAGGAGCGGGCGGCTGCCGAAGGAATGGGCGGCGAAGATGGGGGCTCCCGCCTCGTACAGGCCGGCGGCGTTCGCGACGGCCACCATCTCCCGGGCGTATTGGGCCACGCTGTAGCGCGCGCGCCAGTGCGAGCCTCCATTGCCGGAGAAGGAGATGGCCGCCACACGGCGTCCCTCCGCCAGGAAGGGGGCGATGTGCGGCCACCAGTCCGCGTTGGCCCAGCCGCCATGGGCCAGCAGCAGGCCAGGGCGGCCGCGCTCGCCCCAGACCAGGGTCTCAATCCCCGCCCCGTCAACGGTCGTGAGGCTGCGGTCCGGTCGCTCGGCGATATTGCGCTCGAACCAGCTCGGCGCGTCTGGAACCTGCCCGTGGAACCGGGCCAGCGGCGCGCGGGCGCGCTGGTCGATATCGAGGGCGGGGTCTGACATGGGACGTCCATCCTGCTGCGCCGCAGACGGTGCGGTCCAGGGCCTGTGGAGCTAGCGCCCGGGGCGCCCCGTCGCAACAGGCCCGGCGGCGCACCGCCCGCCAAGCCTGTCCCCGGTGCGGCCTCTGCGATGGAGGTCGGTCATGTGGGCTCGACCTCGAACTGCAGGCGGGCCAGGCGTGCGTAGAGGCCGCCCCTGGCCAGCAGCTCGCCATGGCGGCCCTCCTCGACCACGCGCCCCTCGTCCATCACCACGATCCGGTCCGCGCGGAGCACGGTGGACAGGCGGTGGGCGATCACCAGCGTGGTGCGCCCGGTCATCGCCTCCTCCAGCGCGCGCTGCACCAGCCGCTCGTTCTCGGCGTCCAGCGCGCTGGTGGCCTCGTCCAGCAGCAGCACCGGGGCGTCGCGCACCAGGGCCCGGGCGATAGCCAGGCGCTGGCGCTGGCCGCCGGAGAGCGTCTTGCCGCGCTCCCCGAGACGCGCGCCGAAGCCCTCAGGCAGGGCGTCCACAAAGCCTTCCGCCTGGGCGGCCCGGGCGGCGGCGCGCACGGCCGCCTCCTCGGCGTCAAAGCGGCCGAAGCGGATGTTGTCCAGCGCCGAGCCCGAGAACATGGCGGCGTCCTGCGCCACCAGCGCCAGCCGCTCACGCACCTGCGCCGGATCGGCCTCGCGCAGGTCCACCCCGTCCAGCCGCACGGCGCCGTCCTGGGGATCGTAGAAGCGCAGCAGCAGGCGCAGCACCGTGCTCTTGCCGGCGCCGGAAGGGCCGACCAGTGCCACAGTCTCGCCGGGCGCGACCCTGAGATTGAAGCCGTTCAGAGACGGCGCGTCGGGCCGGGCCGGATAGTGGAACACCACGTCCTCGAAGCCGATCTCGCCCCGCGACGGCGAAGGCAGGGGCCGCGGATGGGCAGGGGCTGCGATGGCGGGACGGGCGGCCAGCAGCTCGCCGATGCGGTGCATGGCGCCGGCGGTCTTCTGCACCTCGCCCCAGACCTCGCCGAGCGCATTGACGGCGTTGGCGGCCAGCACCGCCAGGATGATGAACTGCAGCAGCGCGCCGCCGGTCAGGTGGTGCGCCCGGACCGCCCGCGCGCCCCGCCACAGCACGCCCACCACGCTGGCGGCCCCGAAGCTCATAACCCCCACGGTGAGAAAGCCTCGGGCCTGCAGCCGCTTCAGCGAGGTGGCGAAGGCGGTCTCCACCGCTTCCCCGAACTGGGCGCCGGCCCGGCGCTCGCGGCCAAAGGCTTGGACGGTGTCCAGCTGGTCCAGCGTCTCGCCGGCATAGCCTACCGCCTCTGCAAAGCGGTCCTGGGCGGCGGTGGAGAGGCGGCGGACCCGGCGGCCGAACAGGATCAGCGGGATCAGCACTACGGGAACCACCAGCAGCACCGCGAGGGTCAGCTTCACGCTCACCACCGCCATCAGCACCAGGGCGCCCAGCATGGTCAGCAGGTTGCGCAGCGCCACGGAGCTGTTGATGCCCACCATGGTCTCGACGATGGCGGTGTCGGTGGTCAGCCGCGACAGCACCTCGCCGGTTCGCATGTGCAGGAAGTAGGCCTGGTCGAGCCCCAGCACGTGGGCGTAGATGCGCTGGCGCAGGTCCGCCACCACCCGTTCCCCCAGCCGGTTGACGAAGTAGAAGCGCGAGCCGCTGGCCACCGCCAGCAGCGCGGCGACCCCCAGGCCGCCGAGGAAGTACAGGTTCAGCGCGGCGCCCATCTCGCTGGTGAAGCCGTGGTCGATCACCAGCCGGGCTGCGACGCTGAGGCTGAGCGTGGACACCGTGGACAGCAGCAGGAAGATCAGCGCCCCGGCCGCTACGGCCTTGTGCGCGCCGACATAGGGGGCGAGCGTGCGCAGGGGCCGCAGGTCGCGGGATCGCCCCCGCCGGTTCTCCGCCTTCAGCATGTCGCCGGCGAGCGCGGCGCCCCGGCTCGAGCGGCCCGCGGGGTCCGTCGGCTCTGCGGGGGCGGGGAGCGCCGCGTCGGTCATGTCAGGTCCTTGGACGGGGCCCGGCCCTTGTGGAGAGCGGGGCGTTTGATGTATGGACGTCGGCTCCGCGGCCCGCCTGACCCGGCGGGCTTCGCCGTTTTCCATGCCTCACGTCGGTGTCCGCCTCCATGAAACAAGACATTCATCCCGACTACCACTTCATCAACGTGACGCTGACAGACGGGTCCACCTACCGCACGCGCTCCACCTACGGCAAGGAAGGTGCGAACCTGGCGCTGGACATCGACCCGCGCACCCACCCGGCCTGGACCGGCGGCTCCTCGACCCTGCTCGACCGCGCCGGCCGCGTCTCCCGCTTCTCCGCCAAATTCGGCGGGTTCCTGAAGAAGTAGGCGGCTTCGGACCGCCGGTCCGGCAGGCCTCATCCTGAACTGGATAAGGCGATGGGCAGGGAGCGGCCGCGATCAGCCGTGTGCGCGCCGCCTGTAAGCCGTCAGCGTATTTTCCAGCAGACACGCGATGGTCATGGGCCCGACGCCGCCCGGCACCGGGGTGATGGCGCCGGCCACCTCCACCGCCTCGTCGAAGGCCACATCGCCCACTAGGCGCGAGCCGCCGTCGGGCCTTGCGATCCGGTTGATGCCCACGTCGATCACCGTCGCGCCCGGCTTGACGAAGGCCGCCGTCACCAAGTTCGGCACGCCCACCGCCGCCACCAGGATATCCGCCCGGCGGCAGACCTCCGGCAGGTCGCGGGTGCGGGAATGGGCGATGGTGACCGTGCAGTTGGCGGCCAGCAGCAGCTGGGTCATGGGCTTACCCACGATCCCAGATCGGCCGATCACCACGGCGTCCATTCCGCCGATGTCGCGCCCGGCCTCCACGATCAGCTTCATGCAGCCCCGCGGCGTACAGGGCGCCAGCCCCGCTTCGCCGCCCCACAGCCTGCCCACGTTCAGGGCATGGAAGCCGTCGACGTCCTTTTCCGGGTCGATGGCGGCCAGGACCTTCTCGGGGCGGATTTGGGCGGGCAGGGGCAGCTGCACCAGGATGCCGTCGACGGCGTCGTCGGCGTTCAGCTGGGCGACCAGCGCCAGCAGGTCTGCCTCCGATACGTCGTCCGCCAAGCGGTGCTCGGTGGAGACCATGCCGGCCTTGCGGGTGGCGACGCCCTTGTTGCGGACATAGACGTGGCTGGCGGGATTGTCGCCCACCAGCACCACGGCGAGCCCAGGCGCCCGGCGCCCCTCGGCGACAAGGCCCGCCACCTGATTCCCGACCTCCGCCCGGAGCCGGTCGGCCACCGCGGCGCCGTCGAGGATGCAAGCGCTCATGCCGCCCCCCTCGTATGAGGCGGAGCGATCCTGGTGGAGCCGAGGGGAACCGAAATCCTCACTCAGCACCGTACCCCTAACTGACCGATCCAAAACAACTATTTACTGAAGCCACGCTGCCCGCGTCTGGTTTCGTGTACCTTCCTGTGGAGCAGCTGAGTGCGGCAGTCAAGCCTTCGCGCTAGGGTGTGGCGCCGGCCGTCGCCGTCAAGGCCAGCGGTTAGTGGTGAACGTCCAGGCCCCATTTGCTGTGATCCCGACAGCGTTGGTTGCCATGGGATCGCGCCGTGCTGCCCTAAGCGGCGCCTCCAGCGGTCCGCATCTCGCCGCTTACCCGCCCGCCAGCTCTTCGTTCACCCGGTCGAGCAAAGGCACCGGCGCGCCGATTACCGCGGTCCGGGCGCGCAGCATGGCGCTTAAGTAGGCCGTCGGGCGCGCCGCAAAGGATCGCTCGGTGTTTTCCAGGAAGACCTGCGGCTGCCCCACGAACCGCCTTGCGGTCGTGCCCAGGAGTTCGTTGGCGTCGCGATGGAAGTGAGCCACGCTGTGATAGCCGGCCGGTGCGTCCGAGAATTCCGGCGCATCCGACATCAGCAGGTCGGTAATCGCGCGCAACAGGCGCGTGCGCCGGATCAGCATCTTCGGTCCGAAGCCGAAGTAGCGGAGCGTGACGCGGCGCAGCTGCTGCTCCCTCAGCCCGCGGCGGCGGCAAGGGCGCTGCTCTCGCCCTCGCCCCCCTCCGCGATCAGCCCCGCCACCCGCGCGATCGTCGGCTCCTGCCAGTTCGGGCGCGGCAGGTGGGCCAGGAAGAAGGCGTCCAGCCGCGCCTTGATCTCCAGCGCCGAGCCGCAGCCGGCGATGGACCCGGTCAGCTCGCGCACCTGCTCGTCCGGCCAGAGCTGGTCGAGAGGCGAGATCTGGTCGCGCAGGGTGTCCGCAGGCGGCTTGAACCACCGCGCCCAGCCGCCCGGGCCGATCTCCGCCAGCACCGAGACGCCGCCGTTGGTGGTCACCGGCATGGCGGTGCTTGTGGCGCCGAAGAGCACCGCGCGGCCGAGCGGCCATAGCGACGGTTCCTCACCCGCGCGGCGATGGGCTGGGCCAGCACGATCCAGAGCTGGGCGGCCCCTGGAAGCTTAGGGTTGACCTGCCCCTTCCAGACCTTGGGATCGGAATCGAAGACCGCGTAGCTCGCGACCAGCGCCCCCAGACGCGCGTCCGGCCGCTCGTAGCGGAGCGCGGTGGCCGGAGGTAGTCGGAAGGCGGCGGGGTCGACGCCTGGAGTGTGGCTGCCGCTTTGGATCAAGGCGGGTATGTGGCATGGCGCCACAACCTTGTGTACCGCCGCTTTTTGCAAAGAACAATCATTGCGGCGTTGAAATGCCTGGGTTTAGTTCTAGCGCCTCAAACCCGCCTCGAACAGTGGGCCCGAGTACCGCAATCGGACCTCAAAATGCAAAGACTCATCGTAGCGGTTCTGGCCGCCGGTATCGCAGCACTGGGCGCGGCCGTGGCGACCGCCCGGGCCGACGTGCTGGACTACGGCTTCGACCCGGGTATGACGGCGACCGTCTTCGGTCAGACGTACGACGTCACAGGCGATTTCGGCTTCGACAGGACATCCGACCAGATCACCTTCACGAACGCTGACGCGCATAGCTCCTCCGGCGACCTGCACCTCACCTCGGCGACGGCGGCGTCGCCCTCCGAGGTCGTCTTCGATGACGGGCAGAATGACAGAGTCGACATCACCTTCGCCCAGAGCCTCGCCTCCGCCACGACCGATTCTCTCCGGAGCGGCACGTTCTCCCGCGGCTCCACGAATTACGGTCCTATAGGGGTGTCGGGTTCGGTCTCGCCGGCGAGCGGCGGTGGTGGCGGCGGGCCGGAACCCTCGACCTGGGTGCTGATGATGGTGGGCGTGTTCGGGGCGGGCGCGGCCCTGAGGCGGCGCCAGGGCCAGAGGCCGAGCCTGCGCGCGGCTTGACACGGCCCTCGCGCGGCAGGTCGCCGCAGAGCGTCAAGGGTTTCGTTTTTCTAAGAAACGATCATTGCTCTACCGAGACACTCTGTTAGGCAAGCGGGGGCAAGACAAAGGACACGCGAGCCAGAGCTAAGTTTTCCTAGGAACAATCATTGCGAGATGAAGCGGCCGTGGTCGACAGTGTGGTGCAGCGGCCGCGTACGCGTGGGGCGCTGTCCGCCGGCGGTCATGGGTAACTCAGGAGGAATTGCGGATGCGGACACTAATTGCGGCCGCCGCCGGTCTGGCCGCGGCGCTGAGCGGTTCAGCGGCCCTCGCGCAGAGCCCGGTAGCTCAGGGCACCTACAGCTTCTCCTACAAGCTCGATAATGGAAACATCGACTCGGGCGTTTTTACCGGAACGCTGGAGAGCGACCACAATACTTTTGATATTACCGGCATCCAATCCTTTTACCTTAACGGATCTGCCTACAACGGGGGGGTTGAAGTATCTAACAACAGCGACGATTCTGCTTTTAAGGGCGCGAAACTTGATAGGTCTTTGGTGTCCTTCGAAGTCGATAACGAGGAGGGATCGCAGACTTTTGCGCTTTGCGTGAACGATGCCTGCGCCCGCGATGACGTTGGCTTCAACGCGGCATTTGCTACCACCGGGTTCGGCGGCTCGGGGTCGAACGAAGCTTTCGTTCCCGCGAATTACAAGGCCACTTACAACCCCTCGGGCGGAGGTGGCGGCGGCGTCAGCGTGAACCATCAAACGCATTTCAATGTCA
>CAXUEN010000112.1:0-7351 GCA_964249945.1 uncultured Caulobacteraceae bacterium
CCTGGACGCCCGCGATCCCGGCCGCACCACCCACGCCGCAGCAGCGCCCGGATCGCCGCCGGCCCAGGGCTTCGCCACTGTGTCGGACCTGGCGCACGTGCCGGGCGTGACGCCCGGGCTGTTCTCGGCCATGGCCGCTTCGGTGACGGTGAGCGCCGACGACGCCGCCTTCGACCCGCGCACCGCGACGCCGCTGGCGCTGGAGGTGATGGGCGGCGCCAGCGTCAGTGCGCCTGCGGTCATCGAGCGCCAGCGGGAGCTGGCCGGCGAGCGCCCGGCCCTGGACCTCGCGCCGCCCGTCAACCTGGTCGGGCGCGCCCTGACCATTCGGGTGACCGCCGAGGACGCCCGGGACGGGCGCTTCCAGGCCGCCACCGTGGTTCAGCTCACCGGCCGGCCCGAGCGCCCCTACCTGGTCCGCGCACGCCTGCAGTAGCCGGGACAAGGTCCGTGCGAGGGGCCGCGACTTGCGGCCGGGCCTGCGGCGGGGAATAGAGGCGCCGACCAGCAGAGACCCCGCGCCCATGGACCCGGACGACTTCGGCCCGACCTCCCACAGCTTCGTATCCCAGCGGCTGCGGCTGCACTATAATGACTGGGGCAATGCGGGCGCTCCGCCGCTGCTGCTGCAGCACGGCGGGCGCGACCACAGCCGCAGCTGGGACTGGGTGGCCAGGGTGCTGCGCCGCGACTGGCATGTCATCGCCCCGGACTTGCGCGGACACGGCGACAGCGCCTGGTCGCCCGACGGCGCCTATGCCATGCCGGCCTACGTCTACGACCTGGCCCAGCTGATCCATCAGCAGCAGCTGGCTCCGGTGACCATCGTGGCCCACTCCCTGGGGGCGATGATCTCGCTGCGCTACGCCGGCGTCTATCCGGAGACGGTGCGCCGGCTGGTGGCCATCGAGGGCGTAGGCGTCATGTCGCCGGCCCAGGTGGCGCTGAGCTCCGCCCCGACCGCCGAGCGCTGGCGCAGCTGGATCGCGGAGCGCCGCAAGCTCAGCGGGCGGCTGCCCCGCCGCTACGCCTCCATCGAGGAGGCGCTGGCGCGTATGCAGGCGGAGAACGGCTATCTCAGCGACGAGCAGGCCCGCCACCTCACCATCCATGCCGTCAGCCGCAACGAGGACGGCACCTACAGCTGGAAGTTCGATAACTACGTCCGGTCCGTGCCGCCGCTTGACCTCAGCGAGGCCGAGCTGCACGCCCTGTGGGGGGCGATCACCTGCCCGGTCCTGCTGCTGCACGGCCAGGGCAGCTGGGCGTCCAACCCGGCGCAGGACGGCAACGCCGCCCGGTTCCAGGACGCCCGGGTGGAAAGCTTCGAGCACGCCGGCCACTGGCTGCACCACGACCAGACGCCGCGGTTCCTTCGGACCCTGAAGGCCTTCCTGTGAGCGCCTGCCGGCCCGGGCGGGCGGACGTCGGAGAACGGCGCTGATGGACGGCGGCGGAAGCGACGCGCGGCCCGGCCCCCGCAAGATCACTGAAGGTGAATTCGCCGGCTGGTGGACCTGGGGCGGCGTCGATCCCTTCGAGGCGCTGACCGGGCCGTTTACTCGCGCGAGATCGAGGGGAAGCCCCGCTGCGCCTTCCGGGCGGAGGCGCGGCACATGAACACCTTCGGCGCCATGCACGGCGGCTGCATGATGACCTTCGCCGACTTCGCCCTGTTCTCCCTCAGTCAGCGCGCGCGGGCCGGCGCGCCCGGCGTGACGGTGAACCTCAGCGGCGACTTCCTGGGGCCGGCCCGCGTCGACGACTGGATCGAGGCCACGGGCGAGGTGACGCGGGCGGGCGCCAGCCTCACCTTCGTCCGTGGACTGCTGACGGCCGAGGAACGCCCGATGCTGAGCTTCTCCGGCGTGATCAAGGCCGTGAGGCCGCGGTAGCACATCCGCGGCCCATCCGGTCTGGCGGAGGCGCCGCCGAGGGCCCCAGGCCAGGCGGTGCGCTGGCCGCGCGGCCTGGATGCGGAGGTCAGGCCAGCATGCGCACGCTGGGTTCCCGGTCCCACTGGCGGGTGGCGGCGGGCTTCAGGAAGGCGGACGCCTCGCCGAACTCGACCACGCCGGCGTCAGGCTCCACGCCCACCTTGTCCAGCAGCGGCTTGGCCTGCGGCGTGTAGCCGATGGCCTTCAGGTGGACGAAGGCGTTGGAAACGAAGTCTTTGGCCGCCGAGTCGGTCACCAGCATCTTGCAGCCCTTGTCCGACAGGACGATCGCCACGGCATCGAAGATCACCGAAGGCGCGCCGGCGAGCTGGGCGTCGGCGGTGAGGCTGGAGCCGTCGGCGAGCGTCACCTTGATCTTGGGCGCCACGACCTTGGCGTCCGCGCCTTCCTTCTGGATCCCGGCCAGCAGGCTCTTGATCAGGTCTCCATCGGAACCGTCGGCCACCAGCACGCCCACGGCCCGGCCCTTCAGCGTCTCGGGGTACTTGCCGATGATGCGCAGCGCGGGCGACAGCTCCATGTCGATGGGCGGCCTGGCGGGGACCGAGGCGTCGGGCAGGGCGTCCATGCCCAGCCCGTCGGCCACCCGCTTCGCCAAGCCCTCGTCGACGTTGCGCAGGTTGGCGACAACCCGGTCGCGCACCGCTTCGAGGCTGACCTTGGACAGCTCGAACACGATGGCGCTGGCCAGGTGCGCCTGCTCCGGCTTGCTCTGCGAGCGGAAGAACAGCCGCGCTTGGCTGTAGTGGTCGGCGAAGCTCTCGGCGCGCACCCGCACCTTGGTCTCCGCCACCGGGATGGGCGCAGTGCGGAAGCCCTGCGAGCAGCTCTCGCGCGGACCGCCGATCTCCCCGGCCGCGCCCAGGGAGTTGGGCTCGTAGTTCGCCCGGCCCTTGGGCACGTTGTGCTGCATGTGGCCGTCGCGCTGGAAGTTCATCACCGGGCAGCCCTTGGCCTGGTTGATAGGCAGCTGGTGGAAGTTGGTGCTGCCAAGCCGCGACAACTGGGTGTCGAGGTAGGAGAACAGCCTGCCCTGCAGCAGCGGGTCTTCGGAGAAGTCGATGCCCGGCACGATGTTGGTGGGCAGGAAGGCCACCTGCTCCGTCTCGGCGAAGAAGTTGTCGGGGTTGCGGTCCAGGACCATGCGGCCCACGACCTCCACGGGATACAGCTCCTCGGGGATCAGCTTGGTGGCGTCCAGGATGTCGAAGGGCAGGGCGTCGGCCTGTTCCTGGGTCAGAAGCTGCACCCCGAACTCCCATTCCGGATAGTTCCCCTTGTCGATGGCGTCGAACAGGTCGCGGCGCTGGAAGTCCGGGTCGGCGCCGGCGATCTTCACCGCCTCGTCCCAGCAGGTGGACTGCAGGCCGAGCTTGGGCCGCCAATGGAACTTCACGAAGGTCGCGGTTCCGTTCTCGGCGATAAGGCGGAAGGTGTTGACGCCGAAGCCTTCGATCATGCGGTGGGAGCGCGGGATGCCGCGGTCGCTCATGGCCCACATGATCATGTGGGTGGCTTCGGGCATCAGGCCGATGAAGTCCCAGAAGGTGTCGTGCGCCGTGGCGGCCTGGGGATAGCCGCGGTCGGCCTCCATCTTGGCGGCGTGGATGAGGTCGGGGAACTTGATGGCGTCCTGGATGAAGAAGACCGGGATGTCGTTGCCGACCAAGTCCCAGTTGCCTTCCGTCGTGTAGAACTTCACCGCGAAACCCCGCACGTCGCGCGGCGTGTCCACCGAGCCCGCGCCGCCAGCGACGGTGGAGAAGCGCACGAAGACGTCAGTCTTCTTGCCGACTTCGGTCAGCACCTTGGCGTGGGTGGCGCGGGACAGCGACTTGGTCAGCTCGAAATAGCCGTGCGCGCCCGATCCCCGCGCATGGACGATGCGTTCAGGGATGCGCTCGTGGTCGAAGTGGTGGATCTTCTCGCGAAGGACGAAGTCCTCGAGCAGGGTAGGGCCGCGGGGGCCCGCCTTCAGCGAGTTCTCGTTGTCGCTGATCACCACGCCGTGGTTGGTGGTCAGCAGGTCGCCGCCACCCGCGTCCTGGTGCAGCTCGCCTCCGTTGCCGGGCTTGGCTTCGGGAGGGGTGGCGGGATCATAGTCCATTGGCTCGGGTCCGGGTCTGAGCGCCCGGCCACGCCTCACAGCCCCGTTCGAAAAGACCGGGCGCTTCCGGAGACCGGAGCTGCTGGTGAAGGAAATCGCACGGCCGAAACGGCCATCGCCTCCCTTTAAACACCCACAAAGGGGAAGCGTTCCCATCCGGCTCCGCTTTGGCCGCCTATGCCTCGGCCGGCTCGCGCCAGCGGTAGGGCGGCAGGGTGAGGCGATCCTCGCTCCGCCACCAGCCGGGCTCCCTCACGGCGGGATGGGCGCGCATCCAGTCGGCCGGAGCGCCGCCGGTCCCCAGGTGGGTCAGCATGTCCGCCAGCCCGGTCGGCCGGGGCGCCCCGCCGCTCACATCGAAGGCGCCCGGCTCGTAGAAGCCGGCCTGGCGGGTCAGCAGGCTGTTCCAGTCGAAGCTGCCGAGCAGCGCCCAGCTCGTCACTGCCCGCACGTCCACCCCGCCCGCGCGCAGCCGACCGGCCATGGCCCAGGCGTCCAGCCCCCAGCGCATCTGGTCCTCGAGGGGTCCGTTCAAATGCGATTCGGTCACGGCCAGCGGCAGGCCGTAGCGGGTCCAGGCCTGGGCCAGCAGGCCTTCCAGTCCCACCGGGCCGGGGTCGAGCACACGCACGGCGTCCATGTCGAACTGGCCCTGCTCTCCCGCCGTCCACTGCGGGTAGAGCTCCGCCCGGTGATCCAGGAACCGCTCACTGGTGGGATAGAAGTTCACCCCCAGCACGTCGGGCGGGCAGGGCGCCTGGGCCAAGGCGTCCAGCCGGCGATCCAGGCCGAACGCGGCCAGGCGGGCGTACAGGGGGTGCTCGCGCGTCACCCATCCCGCCAGCAGGTCCCAGCTGATCCACCGGCGCTGGTTCTGGTAGGCGACCTCCTCGGCGAAAAGTGCGGTGCCATAGGCTTGGCCGAGGTCCTCGGTCTGCACCAGCCGCGCCTGCGGGTTGACCCGGCGTATCTCGGTCATGGCCGCCACCGTACCCTCGATCTCGTTGAGCAGGGCCAGCCAGAAGCTCCGCTCGTCGCTGAGGTGGGGGTGCCAGTGGCCGTAGAGGGCGCTGAAGCGGGCTGTGGTCAGCGGCTCGTTCACCGGCGTCCAGTCCTGCACCCAGGGATAGCGCTCCGCCGCCCCGCGCGCGTGCCGCGCCAGGCCGGCCACGAAGCCCTCGTCCAGCAGACTGGTGTAGCGGGGACCGCTGCCGTGGTGCAGGAGGCCCCCGATGGGCCGCAGGCCCAGCCGGCGGATCTCCGCCATACGCGCGTCCGACCAGCTCCAGTCCTGTACCGCCGGATCGTCCGGCGCAGTCCGCTCCCACAGGATCGGGTAGCGGAGCGCCTTCAGGCCCAGGCCCGCGAACAGCTCCAGGTCGCCCGGCCGGTCCTGGTGCCCCGACCGCACCGTCTGATCGAAGAAGGCGTCCCCGATCCGGTTCACGGTGCATTCGTGGCCGCCCCACAGCTCCAGCACGTCGCCTTGTTCCGTCATGGGGCGGAGGTGGGCGGCGTCAGGGCGATGGCGTCAAGGTCTATTGAGCGCCAGAGCCCATCCCGATCGGCTTTGATCCCTTCGCTCGTCCCGGCGACGCCCTGCCATCCGGGTCCCGGCCTCGCCCGGATGGGCGGACGCGTCGGGCGGGTCCAAGAGCGCCTAGACGGCCTCAGCGAGATCGGCCGCGCCCGGCTCCGTGAGCACGGTTTCCAGGACCGCCTGGAGCGCGCCGAGTTCGATCGGCTTGGCCACGTGGGCGTCCATGCCGGCGGCCAGGTAGCCGCTCACCTGGTGCTGGAAGGCATTGGCCGACAGCGCGACGATCGGGATGCGCGCGCGCCCCGTCGCCGCCTCCGCCGCCCGGATGGCGCGGGTGGCCTGGACCCCGTCCATCACCGGCATCTGCACGTCCATCAGGATGGCGTCGAAATCGTGGGCGCGCCAGGCCTCCACCGCCTGGACCCCGTCGCTCACCAGGGTCAGCTCGAAGCCGAACATCTGCATGATGGTGGAGAGCACCAGCTGGTTGGTGGGATTGTCCTCCGCCGCCAGCAGGCGGAGCGGGCGGCTCGAGGGCCCGTCGGCGTCGGCCGCGCCGAAGATCTCCGCCTCGCGCTCGACCTCGCCGGCATAGGGCAGCCTCAAGGTGACGTAGAAGGTCGAGCCGCGACCCTCCACGCTCTCAGCCCAGACCGAGCCGCCCATCATCGTGGCCAGCTCCTGGCAGATGGCCAGGCCCAGCCCCGTACCGCCGAAGCGGCGGGTGGTGGAGGCGTCCACCTGGGAGAACTTCTGGAACAGGAGCTGCATCTTGTCCTGCGCGATGCCGACGCCGGTGTCCTCGACCGCGAGCCGCAGCCCCTCGCGGCCACCCTCGCCCAAGCCCTCCAGGCGGATGCGCACGCCGCCCGAGGCGGTGAACTTCAGCGCGTTGCTGAGGAAATTGGCCACGATCTGGCGCAGGCGCGAGGGATCGCCCCGGCGCAGGCCGCCCGCGTCCTCCGCCACGTCCAGCCAGAGCTGCAGGCCCTTGGCCTCCGCGGACGCCGCGCAGCCCGCCAGGGTGGATTCCAGCACCTGGGCGGGGTCGAACAGGATCGCCTCCAGCTCCAGCTTGCCCGCCTCGATCTTGGAGAAGTCCAGGATGTCGTTCAGCAGGCGCAGCAGGTCGCGCCCGGACTGGCGCACCACGGCCAGCCGCTTGCGCTGCTCCTCGGCCAGGGCGCCGCGCTCCATCACCTCGGCCATGGTCAGCAACCCGTTGAGGGGCGTCCTGATCTCGTGGCTCATATTGGCCAGGAACTCGCCCTTGGCCCGGCTGCCGGCTTCCGCCTCCGCCCGGGCCTGGCGCAGCTGGCGCGACACGCGCAGCTGCCAGACGAGCAGCGCCAGGACGGCGACGCCGATCAGGCCGCCGCCCAAGGTAAGCAGCCGCTGGTCGCGCACCACCCGGTCGGCCAGGGCGAGGTTCTTCTGGACGGTGGCGAGCTGCAGCTGGCGCAGGTTCATCTGCCTGGCCATCAGCCCGGTCAGCTGGCCGACCCCCAGGCTGAAGGTCCGGGCCTGGGAGACCTCGTGAACGCGGGCATAGTCCCGCAGCCCGGCGTAGGCCCGGGCGTCGTCGCCCGCGGCGTGCGCGATCGCGGCCTGCACCTCCGGTATCCGCTCGAACCTGGACGGGGCGGCGGCCTTCGCGTCGCGCAGGCGCTCCAAGGTCGCCAGGTCGCGGCGCGCCTGGACGAGGTCGCCCAGTCGCGCATAGGCGATGGCGCGGCCCGGCAGCAC
>CAXUEN010000113.1:0-7312 GCA_964249945.1 uncultured Caulobacteraceae bacterium
ACGCCGACTGGCCGAACGCCGTCGCCGGAAGCAGCAACGAAGTCGCTGCGATTGCCCAGGCTCTCGCCCTCGTCATGACGCCCCTGCCCCGCCGCACGCCGATGTTCTACGCAACGGCGATAATCAGCTATAGCATGTTTCAGCGCTGAAACGGGGGAGTCGTCAATGCGTCAAATCGGTGTACTGTGTGGCGGAGCGGCGGCGGGCGCTCTGCTAGTCTTGGCCTCTAGCACTCCCGCCATGGCGGAGATCAGGGCGTTGCTGATCGGCGCGAACGCCTATCACGTCAAAGGAATCAATGACCTGGAGGGTCCGGGCAATGACGTGGCCGCTGTCGAGCAGTTGCTGCGTCGCCAGGGCGCCAGCGACATCACCATGCTGACCGACGACCAAGTCACCCGCACCAAGGTGGAGACTGCCTTCCACGCCCTGGGCCTGCGCGCCCGGCCCGGCGACTGGGTGGTGCTGCTGTACGCCGGCCACGGCGCCCAGGCGGCGGCGGCGGTGAAAGGCGTGAAGAAGAACGACCTGGACGACTTCCTGGTCCTGCCGCGCATCGACCTCGTGACGCCGCAACCCGAAACCTACATCCTGAGCGCCGATCTTCGGAACTGGATGCTGAACTACATCCCGTCGTCTGTGACAGTGGTGCAGATGGTGGACGCCTGCCACTCTGGGACCCTGGAGCGGAAGATCGACCCGCGAGCGCCGCACTTCCGCACCCGGCTGGCCTTCGCTACGCGCAGCGGCCCTGACGCCCTGAAGCTGACGGCGCGGCCGGCGCCACAGTTCTCGGCTCTGCCGGACTCGATCCGCACCAGTCTAGGCGCCTCCGATCCGGAGTATCTGCCCAACGTCATCTACATCAGCGCCGCCCAGGACGAGCAGTTCGCACAGGAAGCCGCCCTGCCGGAGGCCAAGTCGCCAGCCCACGGGGTGCTGACCTACAACTTCCTGGCGGCGATGGAAGGTGTGGAGCCGGACGGCAAGACCCTGGTGGCCGACGCCAACCACGACGGCGTGGTCTCCATCGGCGAACTCTCGGTCTATCTGGACAGCCAAACCCGGATGATGACCGACGAGGAGCAGGAGCCCAGCATCCACTTCGACAGCCGCTTCCAGGACCGGCCGTTGTTCACCCGGATCGCGGCGCCCGTTGGCGGGCCATCGCCTGCACCCAAGCCGACCCTGTTCGCCGCCGACCCCAAAGGCGCCGCGATGCTGGCCGGCCGCCCGGACTGGCAGGTGGCGACCCGCAAGGAGGACGCCGACTACGTCTGGGACGCCGCCGGCGGCGACGTGATGCGGCGCACCGGCGATGTGGTGGCGCACGGCGTCTTCGACCTGCCGGCCTTGCAGGGGGTGGTGGAAAAGTGGACCACGGTCGAGACGCTACGCCCCTTCCTGCACGAGGCGGCGGCCCACGTTGCGGTCGGCCCCGACCGCAACGGCGCGCGCTACCCGCCGGGGGCGCACGTGCAGCTCAGCGTCTCGCCGGCGCCCCTGGTGGCGGGGGCCGGCGCGCCGGCGACGCCCGCCTATGTCACCGTATTCGACCTGGCCTCCGACGGGCGGGTGCAGACGCTATATCCCCTAGCCGAGGACGGCGAAGGCCGAATGCCGGCGGGCGCCCCCCTGCCGGTGCTGACCACCGAAGTGGTGGAGCCCTATGGCGCGGACCACGTGGTGGCCCTGCTGACGCCCTATCGCCCCGACAACTTTCGCACCCTGCTGCGCACGGTGGAGGGCTCGCGCGGCGGCGGGCGGCTGGTCAGCGCGGTGGAGCGCGAGATCACCCGCAGCGGCGCGGGCGGCGGCCTGTCGATCAACACCGTCTACACCGGCCTGGAGCGCTGAGAGGCCATGACCGGATCAGTTGCTGAGGATCACCGCCTGGGTGGGCGCGCCGCCCTTGTTCTCGATCTCCACCCGAAGCGCCGCGGCCAGCAGCGGGGTGATGGAGCAGACCGGGGCGTAGTCGCCGCCGTCGTTGCAGAGCAGTCGGCCGGAGGTGTCGCGCAGCCGCATGACCATGCTGATGGTGGTGTCGCCGATGGCGCCGATGCGCAGCAGCTCCCCCGCCCGCGCCTGCACGTTGAAGGCGTAGACAGCGCGGGCGCCCACCTGGCGCACCGTGCGCACCAGCCCCTTGCCGAAGGCGCTGGTCAGCACGCCCCGGCCGGAGCTGCGGGCGACGCGGATCTGGGTCAGGACCTGCGGATCGCCCTGGGCCATGGCCTCGGCCTCGGCATAGAGGCCTTCGGGCGTGAACTCGGCGGGACGACCGCCGGCGTCCGGAGCCGGCGGAGCGGCGTTATCCTGGAACTTAACCTCCTGCAGCATGCGGGCGGCGGTGATCATCGCCTGGACGCTGTTGCGGCGGCGGCCGAAGTCGGCGACGTGGCGGGCGGCGATCACCTGCTCGAACGGGTCCGGCGGAGCCACCGCAGAAGCCTGCGAAAGGCCTTCGGCTCGCGCCAAGGCCGGCGCCAGCCCAATAGCCAACGCCAGGACAAGACCAGCCTTCGACATCGTTTCAGCCCCTCAAGTCCGGCCTTGCGTAGCACGCCCGGCGAGGCAGCGCGCACCTCAAACGCTATCGGCGGCTATTGCGGAACGTCGCGATGCTGATGACGCCGGTGTTTCAGTCGACGACGCGGTACGGCGCCTTCATCAGCTATTCCCACAGCAATGCTGCGGTCGCGCGCTGGCTGCACCGGGCGCTGGAGGCCTACCGCACGCCGCGCGCCCTGGTCGGCCGGGAGGGCGAGCGTGGACCGGTGGGGCGGCGGGTCGGTCGGGTGTTCCGCGACGAGGAGGAGCTGCCGGGCGCCGCCGAACTCGGCCCCAAGCTGCAGGGGGCGCTGCGCGACGCCGACGCGCTGATCGTGATCTGCTCGGTGGAGGCGGCGCGCTCGCGCTGGGTCAACGAGGAGATCCGCGTCTTCCGCAGCGTCAATCCTGGCCGCCCGGTCCTGGCGGTGATCGCCAACGGCGTCCCCGGCGGCGAGCAGGAGTGCTTCCCCGAGAGCCTGCGCTTCGGCGTCGCCGCCGACGGCCAGCTGGACCGCGCCGTCTGCTACGAGCCCCTCGCGCCGGACCTGCAGAAGCTGGAGCGGCACGCGGTCAAGCTGAAGCTGGTCGCGGGCCTGCTGGGCGTCGGCTACGGCGAACTGGCCCAGCGCGACCAGAAGCGGCTGCGGCGGCAGGTGGCGCTGGGTTCCGGCTTGGCGCTGGCGGTGATCTCCGCCCTGCTGGTGCTCTCGATCACCGCGCTCAGCTACGCCCACATGGCGGTGCAGCAGCGCGACATCGCCCGGCGCAACGCCGACCTCGCCGAGCGCAAGGCCTGGCTCGCCAACACCGCCGCCCAGGAGATCCGCCGCGAGGCCCTGCTGATCGCGCAGCCGCCCGCGGCCTGTCCGCAGGCAGCCGGCAGATGAGGACAAGTCGAGCCGGGCCTGCACCTCTGCAACAGGGTGGCTTGTGCAGGGCCTGCGAAGGGCGGATGCTTCGTCGAAAGGCTCGGGGGAGCTGATGAACCTCTCTGTTTTGGCCACGCTGCTGCGCGTCGTGGTCTGCGTCGCCTGCCTGATCCTGGCCATGCTGGGCTTCGCCGAGGCCTTTCCGGCGCACGGCGCGCGGCCGCTCGGCGGCTGGCTGGATATCGCCTACCAGGCGGTGCAGCTCATCTTCGGCCAGTTTCCGGCCGAGCTGAAGGGCCGCCCCATCCCCCTGCCGCTACAGATCGCCCGCTTCGCCCTGCCGGCGACCGCGGCCACCGTCACCCTGTCGCTGTGCTGGGAGCACCTGCGCAACCCCGGCCGCTCGGCCCTGGTGCGCCGGCACGGCGCCCATCTGGTGGTATTCGGCGAGGGCGCCCTGGCGCGTGGGCTGGTTAGGGGCGAGCGGGCCCGCAAGGGCGCCGTGGTGGCCTGGGTGGAGGAGGCGCAAGGCCCGGCCGGCCGCGACGCCGAAGCGCAAGGAGCGGTGCACGCCGCAGGACCGGCCGCGTCGCTGGACCTGCGGAAGCTCGGCCTGGAGAGCGCGCGCACCTTCGTCGCCACCGCCGACAGCGACGCCGCCAACCTGGCGGTCGCCAGGCGCGTGATCGACTTCGCCCTGGAGCGCCGCACGCCTGGCGACCCGCTGCAGGTGATCGCCCGCATCGACGACGTGGCGCTGCAGGACGCCCTGCAGGCGCGGCTGACCCGGCGCGACCAGCGCGACCGGGTGGAGCTGCGCCTGGCCTCGGTCCCGCAGCTGCTCGCCCGCCAGATGCTGCTCGCCAACCCGGTGGACCGCGTATGGCTTGCGGGCGGAGAGCGGGTGCGGCTGTGCTGGGTCGGCTGGTCGCCGCTGGCGGAGACGATGCTGGTGCGCGTGCTGGCCGGCGTCCACTTCCGCGCCAGCCGGACGCTGGAGCTGGTGGTCCTGGACAGGGATGCGGAGGCGGCCGAGCAGGCCCTCCGCTCCCGCCGCCCGGAGGCGTTCGACATCGCCCCGATCTGCTTCGCCCCGCTCCGCGGGGCCGGCCCGAATTTGGTGGCCGGCAAGGTGGTGGAGATGGCCCAGGACGCCCCCTTCGCCGCCGTCTATCTCACCGGGGCGGACCCTTCGGCCGTGCTGGCGACTGGACTCGCGCTGGAGACGGCCTTTGCACGCCACGACGTGCCGGCCCCGGCGATCTACGTCTACCAGCCGGAGGTGGGCGAGGCGCCAACGCTGGTGGAGGACAGCCTGGTCCGGCCCTTCGGCGCCGTATCGGGCCTGGCCGATCCCGAGGCGCTGCTGCAGGAGCGGGCCGACGGCCTGGCTAAGGCCATCCACGCCTTCTACCTGGAGGGCCGGCTGAACGACGGCGAGGCGCTGGGCGACCGCCCCACCCTGGCCGCGTGGAAGGACCTGCCCGAGGCGGTGCGCGACGACAACAGGCTGGTCGCCGACTGCTACCTGTTCAAGCTCCGCGACCTGGGCGCCGCGGTCGTCGAGGGCGAAGGCCCCTCGCTCCGGTTCACCGCCGACGAGGTGGAGAGCCTGTCGGAGGCCGAGCACCGCCGCTGGATGGCCGCCAAGCGGCTGGACGGCTGGACGCGGGGCGCCGTGCGCGACGACGCCGCCCGTCGGCACCCCGACATCATCCCCTACCCGGACCTGAGCGAGCGCATCAAGGAGCTGGACCGCGAGCAGGTGCGCATGATCCCGCGCATCCTGGCGGCGAGCGGCAGGCGGGCGCTCCGCGACCTCACCGCCGAACTCCGCCCCGCGCCGGGCCGGACGCCGACGCTTGAAGAGGTGCGCGCGTCGCTCGACATGCTCGCGCAGCAATACCCGGATCGGCGCCTGGTGGTGCAGGCCGATCCGGCCGACCGCGACGAATGCGCCGTCCTCCTCCATGCCAGGAGACTGGGCCATGCGTGCCGCCTGGTCTCGACCACGCCCCTGCCTGCGATCGTCGACGCGGTTCCCGCCGCCGATCGCGGCGCCCTCGTTCAGCTGATCCGCGGCGCCGAAGGCTGCATGATCGGCGGTCCGGCCTCCGCGTTTCCGCCGGCCGAGGCGGTTGTTGACCTCGGGATGACGCAGAGCCCAGGCCGCAGCCCGGCGTTGGCCGCCGCCGGCCTGTGAGCGGGCCGCGGGCGAGATCCGGGATCGTCGCGCCTCCGCTCCGGGCGTTCGGAACGGGCGTGTGGGCGCTCTGGCGCGGCCTGACCGGCCTGCCGCAGCTCACCGACGCCCACCCCTACGCCGGTCGCCGCACGGCGCAGGCGCTGGTCGACTACCTGTGGCGGCCGCTGCCGATGGTGGCCGCCCTGGCCGTCCTGATCGGCGTGATCGCGGGGCTGCTCTGCGCGGGCGTCCTAAAGCGGGCGAACATCGAACTGGAGGTCACCCCTAACGTGGCGGGCCTGCTGGTGGGCCAGGTGGCCCCTCTGCTGGTGGGCGTGTTCGCCGCTGGCCGCGTCGCCGTCGCGCTGGCCGCCAAGCTCGGCGGCATGCAGCTGCAGGGCGAACTCGACGCCCTGGTGCTGCGCGGCCAGGCGCCGGCGGACTTCGTGCTCGGCCCCGTGGTGGCGAGCATGCTGATCGCCGCGCCGCTGCTGACCGCCGCCGCAGGCCTCGCCGCCCTGATCGGCATGGGCGCGATGCTGAGCCTGGACGCGGCGACGCCCGCGCCCCGCTTCGCCCATCTGGTGGCGATCACGCCGGTGGCGCAGCAGGCTTTTGCGGGCGTGCTCCGCGGCTACGCCTTCCTGCTGCTGGCGACCGCCGCGGGCGCCGCCTCCGGCAGCGCGCGGATACGCGACCTGCGCGACCTGGAGCGGCGTACCGCCACCGCCTTCACCTCCGGCCTGCTGCTGATCTTCGCCGCCGCCGCCCTGTCGGACCTTATCAGGTGAGCGTGCTACGGCTGCGAGGCGTCAGCAGCGTGGAGGACGGCCGCCGCGTGCTGGACCGCATCGACCTCGACCTCGCGGCGGGCCAGCGCCTCGCCGTCGTCGGGCCGAACGGGTCGGGCAAGAGCCTGCTGGCGCGCATCTGCGCAGGCCTGAGCCGGCCCGCCTCCGGCTCGGTCCGCGTGTTCGACGCGGAGTGGGGCGATGTCCGCTCCACACGCACCCTGCGCCGGCGGGTCGGGGTGGGGCTGGCGGCCGGCGCCCTGCTCTCCGAACTCAGCCCCTGGGAGAACGTGCGCTTCCAGCTCGGGCACGCCGACGAGGAGGCGCACGCGCGCATCAAGGTGGACCGGGCCCTGGCCGACGCGGGGGCGGAGTACTGCGCCGACTGGCCGCTTCGCACCCTGTCTGCCGGCGAACGGCGGCGGGTGGACCTGGCGCGCCTGCTGGTCACCGACCCCGAGCTGCTGATCCTAGACGACGTGCTGGCCGGCGTAGACGAAGACGGCGCCGAGGACCTGCTGACGCGCCTGGACCGGCTGGTGGAACGCCGGGGCCGCGCCCTTCTGTGGATCGGCGGCCACCGCAGCCGGGCCGAGCGGCTGGCCCACACGGTGCTGAAGCTGGAGACCGGCCGTCTCAGCGGGCTTCAGCAGGCCGCCTGAGCCGCCGTCGGGCCTCCATGGACGAGGTCGACGGCCAGAGCGTCCATCGCCTCCGTCAATGCGCCCTCGAAGGCGGCGGCGCGCACCGAGGGCGCCGCACCCTCTATGGCCGCGGTCTGGCAGTAGCGCCGGGCGAACACGGGCGTCCGGGTGGCCGCGTCCAACACCACGGCGTTGAGCGCCACGACCGCGGCCTGGCCGCCGCTCCCGTCGCGCTCCTCGAACCTGTCCAGCGACACCCGCAGCACC
>CAXUEN010000114.1:0-325 GCA_964249945.1 uncultured Caulobacteraceae bacterium
AAGGCGGAGCGTGGCCACCTGGTGGTGGTGAGCGGCCCCGCCTGGACCACGGGCGCCGCGCGGCTGGCTGCCCGGGCGGGCCTGCGCACCGGCGCGGGCCTTGTGACCCTGCTCTCGCCGCCCGACGCCCTGGCCGTGAACGCTGCGCATATGGAGGCGGTCATGCTGAAGCCCTTCGCGGACGACGGCGAGCTGCATCAGGCGGCGGCCGGGGCGCAGGCGGCGGTGATCGGGCCTGCGGCGGGGATCGGCGCGCCCCCCCGCGCCAACCTGCGCGCCCTGGCCGGGACGCTCGACCTGCTGGAGCCGGGCGCGGTGCGCTTTC
>CAXUEN010000114.1:335-7232 GCA_964249945.1 uncultured Caulobacteraceae bacterium
CGACCCGTCGTGCTTCCTGGGCATGGACGCCGCCGCCGCCCTGATCGTGGACGCCGACGTGCTGAGCTCCTTCCGGGAGGCGCCGGGCGAGCTGTTCGCCTGCCTGAACGGGGCCGACGTTCTCACCCCGCACCCGGGGGAGTTCGAGCGCGCCTTCCCCGGGCTGCTTAAGGAAAGCGCGGGCCGGATCGCCGCCGCCCGCACCGCCGCCGGGCGGGCTGGCGCGACGGTGCTGCTCAAGGGCGCCGACACCGTCGTGGCCGCCCCTGACGGGCGCGCGGCGGTGAACACCAATGCGGCGCCGTGGCTGGCCACCGCCGGGTCCGGCGACGTGCTGGCCGGCGTCATCGGCGGGCTGATCGCCCAGGGCATGGCCAGCTTCGAGGCGGCCTGCGCCGGCGCCTGGGTGCATGCGGAGGCCGGCCGGACGTTCGGGCCGGGCCTGATCTCCGAGGACCTGCCGGGCCGCATCCCGGCCGTGCTGGCGGACTTGCTCGCGCGCTCGAACGCCTTGGCCGCCGGTTAATCCCTTCTCAGCCCTGCGGGCCTAGGCTGATCGGGCGCGGCCTTTTCGCGCCGGAGGAGATCATGGCCAGCATCGCCGTGGAACGCCGCGCGTCCTGGTCGGCCGCGCGAGGGCTGGACCTGCTGGAGCGGGCCGCGGTGCTCGGCCTGTTCGCCAGCTTCGCCCTGCGAAACTACCATGCGATCGTGGACCACGGCCGCTGGTTCAACGCCATCATGGTGGCGTCGGAAGCCCTGGTCGCCCTGTTTATCCTGATCCGCCGGCCGAGCACCGAGGTCACCCGACGCGGCGGCGACTGGGCGCTGGCCTTCGCCGCAACCGCCGGGCCGCTGCTGGCGCAGGCGTCCTCCGGTAGTCATCCGCTGGTCCCACAGGGCTCGGGCGTGATGCTGCTGCTGATCGGGCTGGCGTGCCAGGTCTGGGCCAAGCTGACGCTGCGCCGCAGTTTCGGCATCATCCCCGCTAATCGCGGGGTCAAGGCCAGCGGCCCCTACCGCTTCGTCCGTCACCCGATGTATCTCGGCTACGTCACCGTCCACATCGGCTTCCTGCTGCTCGCGCCGAATCTGTGGAACCTCACGGTCTACGGCCTGAGCTTCGCCATTCAGATCGTGCGCATTCGGGCCGAGGAGCGCCTGTTGGGCCAGGACCCCGCCTACGCCGCCTTCCGGCTGAGCACCCGCTACCGCCTGCTGCCCGGCGTGTTCTGACCCTGGCGCAGGGGCGCCGCGCGTAGTAAGCGCCCCCTGGCCCATGCGGATGTGGCGGAACTGGTAGACGCACCAGATTTAGGTTCTGGCGCCGCAAGGCGTGGAGGTTCGAGTCCTCTCATCCGCACCATGACCGTCGTTGCCCGCGGGCTTTGACGGGGCCGGGGCGCTCACGTACAAGCTCCATCCTTCGCCGTCCTGGGCCCCGGCTCCGGGCGGCGCATCCATTTTGACGACCCGCGGGAGCCTCGGCCCGCGGCAGGTGCGGAAGACCGATCATGGCCATGCAGATCACCCAGAAGTCCGGCGAGGGCTTGAGCCGCGTCTACGGCGTCACCGTGCCCATGCAGGACCTGGCCGACAGGCTGGAGGCCAAGATCGCCGAGATCCGCCCGCGCATGAACATCAAGGGCTTCCGCCCGGGCAAGGTCCCCACCGCCCACGTCAAGCGCATGTACGGCAAGTCGCTGATGGGCGAGATCGTGCAGGAGACGCTGAACAGCGGACAGCAGCAGGCGCTGGACGAGGCCAAGGTCCGCGTCGCCGCCTCGCCGGACCTGAAGCTGGACGAGTCCACCATCGACAAGGTTCTGGCCGGCCAGGCCGACCTTGCCTTCGACCTTGCGGTCCAGGTCATGCCGGACTTCGAGCCGGTGGACATCGCCACCCTGGAGCTGAAGCGGCCCGTGCACGAGGTCTCCGACGAAGACATCGAGACCCAGCTGAAGGCTATCTCCGACTCCAACCGCAGCTACGCAGCCAAGTCCGAAGGCGAGCCGGCCGAGGACGGCGACATGGTGGTGGCCGACTTCGTGGGCCGCATCGACGGCGAGGCCTTCGAGGGCGGCTCGGCCGAGGCCAGCGAGATCACCATCGGCTCGGGCCGTTTCATCCCCGGCTTTGAGGAGCAGCTGAAGGGCGCAAAGGCCGACGACGTGGTGACCATCAAGGTCACCTTCCCCGACGACTACGGCGCGGAGGCCCTGCGCGGCAAGGCCGCGGAGTTCGAGACCACCGTCAAGGAGGTGCGCGCGCCCAAGGCTGAGGAGGCACTGGACGACGAGTTCGCCACGCGCATCGGCTTCGATACGCTGGAGGCCCTGAAGGAGGCGATCCGCAATCAGACCGCCCAGCATTACGGTCAGGCCAGCCGTTTCAAGGCCAAGCGCGCCCTGCTCGACGTGCTGGACGAGGCGCACGCCTTCGACCTTCCTCCCGGCATGGTGGAGAACGAGTTCAACGCCATCTGGTCCCAGGTGGAGGCGGAGCGCGCTTCGGGCGAGCTGTCCGACGAGGACAAGGAGAAGAGCGACGAGCAGCTCCGCGCCGAGTACCGCAAGATCGCCGAGCGGCGGGTGCGGCTGGGCCTGGTGCTGGCCGAGATTGGCCAGCGCAACAACGTGCAGGTGTCCGAGCAGGAGATGCAGCAGGCCCTTATAGCCGAGATACGCCGCTATCCGGGCGACCAGCAGCAGCAGGCCTTCGACTTCTTCCGCAACAACCCGCAAGCCTCGGCCCAGCTGCGTGCGCCGATCTACGAGGAGAAGGTGGTCGACCTGATCCTGGAGCGGGCCAAGGTGGAGGACACACCGGTGTCCAAGGACGAGCTGTTCGCCGAGGACGAGATGCCGGAAGGCTACGGAGGGTAGGGGGCGGCGTCCTTCGGGACGCGGGCCGATGGCCCGTTCCTCAGGATGACGACGGGGGTGGGTCCATAACGGTCGTCATGCTGAGGAAGGCTCCGGAGGAGTCTGTTTCGAAGTCCGCACGACGGTCGCTACAGCCCCCGCGCCACGAGCCTCTCGTACGCCTCGTTCGGCCAGCGCTTGTGGACCCAGAACCACTCGCCCGGACGCTCGCGCACCCGTTCCTCCACGAAGGCGTTGACCCTGCGCACGCCCGACTCGACGTCAAGCTCCCGATCGCCGGTGTCGTCCAGAGGGATGGGCTCGTGCACCACCACCCGAAAGCGCGCCTTCGGCAGCCGCTGGACCGACAGCGGCTGTAGCGCGCCGCCGAAGCGGATCGCCACCCGGGTCGGCGCGCCGGCCGTGTGCGCCAGGTGGCCGAAGAAGGGCGCGGCCACGCCACCGTTGAACTTCTGGTCGTTCAGGAAGGCCACCGACTGGCCGTCCTGCAGCGTCTTGAGCAGGTCGCGGGAGCCCGCGCCCCCCTTGGGCGCGAACAGGCGCACGCCGTAGCGGGCGCGGCCCTCGATGATGCGGCGGTCGAAGTGAGGGTTGTTGGCGGCGCGGTAGGTGATGCGGCAGTCCAGCCCGCTGGCCACGATCACCGCGGCCATCACCTCCCAGTTGGCGAAGTGGCCCGAGATCAGCACGGCGCCGCGGCCGGCGCGGCCGAGCGCCTGCAGGCGCTCCATGCCCTGCACCTCCACGCGCCCCAGCGCCGGGGTGAGACGGTCGGCGAGGGGGAACTCGAAGAAGGTCCGGCCGAGGTTATCCCACTGCTCCACGAGCAGGTGGGCGCGCTTGGCCTCGGTCAGATCGGGGAAGGCGAGGCGCAGGTTGCGCTTCGCCAGTCTGTGAGCGCCGGTCAAGGGCCCGACCAGCCGGAACAGCCGCCCGCCTGCGCCAGAAACCCAGGCGATGGGCCAGGGGCGCAGGGCGGCGCTCAGCAGGTCGAAGGCCAGGGCCTCAAGCCGCCAGCCGAGGTCCTTGGCCAAGCTTACGCCGGGAGGTCGCGCCATGACGGCTTAGGGGGTAAGGCCGCTGCCGTGTGTCAAGTCCGATGCCACCTCCCGGGGAAAGGGCGTCGGGGCGCAGCTTGGTGGAGGGGGCCGCACCGTAGCGCCACGCGTGGCGAACCCCCTCAGTCGGCTTCGCCGACAGCGCCCCCCAAGAGGGAGAGGATTTAGAACCTTCGTCAGGCGGCCACGATCTGATCGGCCTCGACCTGCTTGCGGAACACGCCGTCGCCCATGGCTTCGAAGCCCGATGAACCGGGTTCGCCGAGACCAAGCACCAGACGACCTGCGGGCGCGAGGGCCGTCTGAAACTGGGCCAGCACCTTCTCGCGCAGCTCCGGCTCGAAATAGCTCAGCACGTTTCGGCAGAGGATGAGGTCGAATTGGCGACGGCTGCGCCGCTCCTCCACAAGGTTCAGCCGCCGCCAGCGGATCGCGGCGCGTAGCCGCGGCGTGATCGCCCACATCTCGCCGGCTTTCTCAAAATACTTCAGCAGCAGGCGGATGGGCAGGCCGCGCTGGACCTCGAACTGGGTGTAGAGGCCCGACTGGGCCTTCTCCAACACCCGTTCCGAGAGGTCGGTCGCCACGATCTGGAGCCTGAGCGGCGGGCTGTGCTCCTCGGCCAGCATGGCCAGCGAGTAGGGCTCCTGGCCCGTGGAGCAGCCGGCGCACCACACCTGCACCACGCGCTCGCCCGCGACGCCTGCGAGCGCCGGCAGCACGTCCGCCTTCAGCCGCTCGAAGGCCGGGCCGTCGCGGAAGAAGGCGGTATCGGTGACCGCCAGGGCTTCGGCCGCCGCCGCCGCCAGCCGCTCGTCCGGGGTGTCGCGCAGGCGCCCGATCAGGGCGTCGACGGAGGCCAGGCCTTCGCGCCGCGCCAAGCCGCCGAGCCGGCTCTCGGCGAAGTAGCCCTTGTCGCCGCGCAGGCTGAGGCCGCAGCGGTTCTGGACCATCTGCTGAAGAAAATCGAGGTCGGCCGCGCTCACAGCAGGCCCGCCTGGCCGAACTTGTAGGCGACGATGTCGCCGTCGAAGGGCTTCATGATGTACTCGTCGGCGCCCTGGGCCAGCGCCTCGGCGATCCGCTCGGGTTCGTTCTCGGCGGCGCAGAACACCACCACCGGCTGTTCGCCGCCGGGCTCCCTGCGCAGGCTCGCCACGAACTCCAGCCCATCCATGTTGGGCATGTACCAGTCCACCAGGATCGCGTCGGGCATGGCGGTGCGGCAGAAGGCCAGGGCCTCGACGCCGTCGCAGGCCTCGGCGGTCTCAAAGTCCAGCGCCTCCAGGATGCGGCGCGCGACCTTGCGCACCACCCGGCTGTCGTCGACCACCAGACACATCTTCATGCGGGAGGCTCCGGCAGGATGCAGGGAAGCAAGACTGGGGCCCATGTCCGTCGCACCGCTGCGCGCGACGCAGGCGGCGCACGCTTTCACCAAGGCTAGACTGGGGTGGTTAAGGAGGGGTGGAGGTCCGTCGCCGCCGCGCTAAACGGATCAGGCGGGCGTGCGGGCGCGCAGCACCACCTTGTCGTCGGCCAGGGCGAAATCCAGCCTGCCGCCGGCCGACGTCAGCAGCTGGTGCAGGAAGTAGGCCTGGACCCAATGGCCGCCCAGCCCCCCCTCCAGCTTCTCGCCGCGAAGGCCGCTGATTACCTCGGGCCGCAGCCGGGCGCGGGCGCCCTGCGCCTCGGCGAGCATCACCACCTCCTCGCCCTGGAGGCTCGCGGTCAGGGTCGCCGCGCCCCCGGTGGGCAGCGCCGTTGCGGCGATCTGGGCCAGGTTGAGCAGGGCTCGGGCCGGCGTCTTGGGCAGGACGTGCGGAGCGACCCGCCAGACCAAGCTGGGGCGCACGTGCTCGTAGACGCCCTGAGCCAGCTTCTCCAGCTCCCGGGTATCAAAATTCTCCGCCGCGACGGACGAGCCGAAGGCCACGCGCGAGAAGGACAGCAGGGCCACCAGCTTCCTCGCCGATGAGGCGATCAGGTTCATGGCGTCATCGCGCATGTCGGTCGCGGTAGGGGCGTCGAGCAGGTCGAGGCCCGAGACGATGGCGCTCGCCGGGCTCACGAAGTCGTGGCAGAGGCGGGCGGACAGCTGGGAGGCCAGGTCGGCGGCCGAGACCGCTTCGGGCGAGGCGGCCGGTTCGGCGCCGAATCGCTGAGCCCAGGTGGCGCTGAGGGGACCGGCCGGGGGGGAAGGGGTGTCGGTCATGCGGGCGCGCGACTCGCAGCTTGTGAACGCGGCAAGGGTGGCGGCATCGACGTCGATTGGGAAGCGATCAGTGGCGCTGATCGTCGTCAAAGCCCTTTCGCGCCGAATAGAACGCCAGCCACATCAATCCGCCGGTCAGGACGGCCACGCCGGCCCCGGCTATGCCCATAGCAATCCAGCCGTGCAGTCCCATGGGCGCGTCGCCCGCCAGCCGCCAGGACGCCTGGGCGCCCCAGCCGGCGAGCACCACCATGCCAGCCAGCCCAACGACGAGCACGACCGTGCCGAAGCCGTGCTGCTTCGCCATCTTCCGACGCCCGTGGCCCGGCTTCAGACCGAGCCCGAAAGGTCGTAGCCCGCGTGCCGCCCGAGCCTGATCAGCTCGGCGAGAGGGCGGTCACCACCCTTGGCCTGGCCCTGCGCCCATACGGTGATGGAGCGTGTGCCGGAGCGGCAGAAAGCCAGGACGGGCCCGTCCGCGGCCAGCACCGCCGCGCGGACGGCCTCCACCTGGCTGGGGCCAGGCGGACCTGCGAAGGGGATGTGGACATAGGCCATGCCCGCCGCCTTCGCCGCGGCGGCCATGGCGGCGCCGGAGGGCTGACCGGAGGTCTCGCCGTCAGGCCGGTTGTTGATCAGCAGCCGGAAGCCCTGGGCGGCGGCGTCTGCGACCTCCTCAGGCGCGAGCTGGGGCGCCACGGCGAAGTCGTCGGTGACGCGGCGGATGTCGGCCATGGGG
>CAXUEN010000115.1:0-7230 GCA_964249945.1 uncultured Caulobacteraceae bacterium
GTCGGGCGGGGCGCGGAGGCCTTCCGGGCCGACCTCTCCGAGGCCGCGGCGTGCACGCCGCTCTGGGACGCGGTGGCGACGCGCTTCGGCCGGGTCGACGTGCTGGTCAACAATGCGGGCGTGGCGGCCGGCGCGCCGCTCGATGGCGACGAGGCGGCCTGGCTGCAGGCGTGGTCGCGCACGATGGCGGTGAACCTCACGGCCATGGGCCTCTTGTGCCGCGCCGCGATCGGGCACTTCCAGGCCCACGGCGGCGGCCGGATCATCAACATCAGCTCGCGGGCGGCCTTCCGCGGCGACACGCCGGACTATCTGGCCTACGCCGCGTCCAAGGGCGGGGTGGTGGCCCTGACCCGCTCCATCGCCCGGGGCTTCGGCAAGCAGGGGATCACGGCCTTCGACGTGGCGCCGGGCTTCACCCGCACCGAGATGGCGGCTGCCTTCATCGACCAGTACGGCGAGGCCTACGCCTCCAGCGACATCGCCCTGTCGCGCCTCACCGAGCCGGCCGACATCGCGCCGACCCTGGTCTTCCTCGCCAGCGGCTTGGCCGACCATGCGACGGGCGCGACCATCGACCTGAACGCGGGCTCCTACGTCCACTGACTTCAGAAGACGTAGGCGACCGTGCCGATGATCTTGCGGGGCGGGATATACTGCTGGCTGGTCTGCCCCGAGCCGAAGGCGTCGGTGTACTTGGAGTTCACCCCGTCCACGTCGAAGGCGTTGGTGGCGCTCAGCGACACCCGCAGCTTCGAGCCGGTGGGATGGAAGTCCAGGTTGAGGTTGGTGACGCCGTAGGGGCTGACCCTGTTCAGCGCCCGGTTGTTGAAGATGCGCGCCCATTCGCTGCCGCGGTAGACGTACTCGGCCCGGGGCGTGAGCGTGCCGAACCGCATGTCGAACACATACGCGGCGTTCACCGAGCCCGAGATCTTGGGCATGTCCGGCGGCGTCTTGCCCCGGATGGGGATGGCGGCGGCTTCCACGGCCGCGAAACACGCCGGATTGAAGAAGGCGCTCCCGTTGGAACACGGGACCGCCCGGGCCTCGATGGTGCTGGCGACAGTTGAGTCGAGGGTGGTGTAGCCGCCCTCGCCGAAGCCGTTCTCCAGGGCGACGTCGAAGTTCACGTGCAGCCGGCTGTCGCGCGAGACGTAGGACATCTCCCCCTCGACCCCATAGATGTGGATCGAGGGGACGTTCGCGGTGCCGTATTTGAACGGCACAGGGTCCACCTCCAGGTACTGGAAGCCGTTATAGTCGTAGTAGAAGGCGGCGAGGTTCACCCGCACCGTACGGTCCATGAAGGTGCTCTTGGAGCCCACCTCGTAGGCGGTGTTGGTCTCGTACCGGAAGCTCTGCGGCACGACGACGGCGCCCAGGTTGGCGTTGACGCCGCCCGGCTTGTAGCCGCGCGCGACGCTGCTATAGACTAGGTCCTGTTGACATAGTGGATTCCGCCGGTGGTCGAACTCTGATTCAAGGCTTCCTTTTGGAGGCGGGCCTTGGCGCGAGGCGACTTGACGGAGCCGGAGTGGGCGATCATCGGTGTGCTGTTGCCGCCTGAACGTGGACGTAAGGCGCGGCCGGCGTACGACAATCGCTTGTTTCTGAACGGGATGTTGTACGTGCTTCGGGTTGGTTGCCCCTGGCGCGACATGCACGAGCGCTACGGCAAGTGGAACTCGGTTTATGTGCGGTTCCGGCGTTGGGCCGAGCAGGGTGTCTGGGACGCGGTGCTTGAGACGCTGGTGGAGCTTGGGCTCACCGACGACTGGAAGCACATGATCGACAGCACTACGGTCCGCGGCCACAGTCAGGCCGCCGGCGCTAAAGGGGGACCTGCAAGGAGGGCTTTGGTCGAAGCCGCGGCGGCTTTACAAGCAAGATCCACGCCCGCTCAGACGGTCAGGGCCGCCCTCTCGGCTTTGTCCTGACCGGCGGCGAAGTCTCCGACTACAAGGCCGTAGACGAACTCTTCGCTCTTTCAGTCAAGAAGCCCAAGATGATGCTGGCCGATAAAGGTTATGACGGCGACGAGGTGCGCATCGCCCTGCTGATGAAGGGTGTGCTTCCAGTGATCCCGCCCAAGGCGAACCGCAAGCAACCGATCGCCTGCGACTTCAGCGCCTACAAGGATCGAAACCGTATCGAGCGCATGTTCAACCGCCTCAAACAGGCACGCCGCATCGCCACCCGCTACGACAAGACTGCTGCATCCTTCCTCGCCTTCCTCAACATCGCCGCCTCTCGCCTATGGCTAAAGCACTATGTCAACAGGACCTAGGGTCCGAGGCGTCAGGTCGTAGTCCGCTTTGACCCTGAAGGTCGGGACGGTGTCCGAATAGGCCGGCGAGTCGGCGTGCTGAGGCGATGGCCATCCCGGCAGCGATGCCGCCGGCGACGCCGGAGAAGGCGTAGATGGCCGGCGTATAGGCGTCGTGGTTCACCCGCACGCCACCGGTGACGCGCAGGCTCGGCAGCAGGTGGTAGGTGGCCTGGGCGAAGCCGGAATAGGACTGGCGGTTCACGTCGGCCAGCTGGCCGAAGCTGGTGTTGGCCGGCGGGTCGGCCATGACGTCGGCCGGGATCGATAGGTCGGCCGGCGGTGTGGTGGCGCCCTGGTACTCAACCACGAACTGCCGGGTCTTCTGGGCGAGCCAGAAGGCGCCGACCGTCCACTCCAGGCGCAAGCCGGGCGGTGACAGCAGGTCGAACTCCTCAATGTAGTTCTCCAGGTGCGTGTTCCAGCCGGCCACGTCGTCATAGAAGCCCACCATGGCAAACGCGCTGCGCGAGCCGTCCTCCTGCTGCACGTGCTCGAGCTGCTGGTAGGCGGTGACCGACTTCACTAGGAAGTAGGGCGTCTGGTACTCCAGGTTCAGGTGGTAGAGCTGGGTGGTCAGCTCGAAGGCGGATGGATAGTCCTGGTAGACTACCCGCGGGTTCTCCAGGCCGGGCGTGGTGTTCTCGATCACGTTCTTCTGCGCCGCGCCGTTCTGGTCGGAGTGGTAGACCTGGCCCGTGAGGGTGGCGGAGAAGGCCGCGTTCGGTTTCCACAGCACCGCGATCTTGCCGCTCATGTCGTGGACGTCGTCCAGCCGGGTGTCGGCGCCGGCGAGGTTGCGGGTGAAGCCGTCGTGGTCGTAGTCCTGGGCGGACACGCGCACCGCGACCGTGTCGCCGACGGGGATGTTCGCCTCGGCCCGCTCGCGGAACAGGGTGAAGTCGCCGAAGCTGGCGTCGCCCGAGGCGTCGTAGGTGCGCGGGCGCGGCTGGCGGCTCAGGATGGAGATGGCGCCGCCGTCGGCGCTCTGGCCGTAGAGCGCGCCCTGCGGCCCGCGCAGCACCTCGATTTGGTCCACGTCGAACAGGGTCTAGTCGAGCGAGATGGTGTTGGCGATGTAGACGCCGTCCACGAACTCGGCCACGCCCGGCACATTGGTGGGCGAGTTCTCCGGGGTCGCGTAGCCGACGCCGCGGATGTTCACCAGGCTCTCGAAGCCCGAGGCGTGGGTGACCTCCAGCCCCGGCACCACGCCGTTCAGCCCGCTCAGGTCGTTGACGAAGGATGCGTCCAGCGTCGCCGAAGACACGCTGCTGATCGAAGTCGGCGTCTTCTGCAGCTCGCCCGCGCGCCGGCTGGCGGTAACCACCACCTCGTTCAGCCGAGGGGCGGAGCCTTCGGCGGCCTGCGTGGGGGCGTCGAGCGTCGCGGGGACCGGCTGCGCCCGGGCTGTCGACGCCAACATGGCGAGGCCGAGGCCTGCCAGACGGCCCGATCGAGCGATCCTCCTGCAGGACATGACAAGCTCCCCGAGCCCACCGTCATTGCGGGTCCACCGGCCTCAGGCGGCCGGCGGTTCCGCCTCCATGGCGCGCGTGTAGCGGCCGTCCACATAGACCAGGGGCTCGGGGAAGCCTTCCATGTAGACCTCCGCCACGTCGCCAATGAAGACGCCGTGGGTGCCGTAGTCCACCTGCCTGGTGGTGCGGCACACGATGCTGGCTTGAGCGCCGCCGAGCCTTGGCACCTGCAGGTCGGTTTCCGGCCAGTCGCCCACCTCGAATCGCGCTTCGCCCTTGATCTGCCCGGCGCAACGGGCCGCCACGTCGCGCTGGGAGTGGTGCAGGACGTTGATGGCGAAGGGGGCGCCCGCCGACAGCGGCGCGTAGATCGAGGCTGTGCGGTTGACGCAGACGAGCATGGAGGGCGGATCGAAGCTGAGTTCGCACACCGCGGTCGCGGCCATGGCGAAGCGCACGCCGTCGTGGCGGCTGGTGATCACCACCACCGCCTTGGCCAGGCGCCGCAGGGCCTGCTTCAATGCGTCCATACGGTCTCCCGTCCCAGCGCCGAGCGATTGCTTTGCACCCGCCTGTAGACCCGGCGGGGCGGGACCGCCAGCGGGCGCCATACGTGGCGGCCGCCGCTTCCACCGTCCGGTCGCCTGGGCTATCGCCTCCAGGCGCTAAGGGGCGCACCGACGTGCCGAGAATCGTGGACTGGTACATGGCGGCAGGATCGCCATCGACCCGATGATCACCCACGTGCTCGGCCTGGACGAGATCAACAGGGGCTTCGAGCTGATGCACGCGGGGGAGAGCATCCGCTCGGTGGTGGTGTAGTGGGCGACGCCGTTACAGGCCCTGCGCGTGTGAACTCGCCATGAGCCTGCGCGTCGCCGCCGCCACGTCGGTCTGGCGCATCAGGCTCTCGCCGACCAGCAGGGCCCGGGCTCCGACCTCGCGCAGCCGGACGGCGTCGGCGGCGGTGGCGATGCCGCTTTCGGCGACCAGCAGAGCGCTGGACGGCGCGAGCGGCGCCAGCCGCTCGAAGACGGCGAGGTCGGTGACGAAGCTCCTCAGGTCCCGGTTGTTGACGCCAATCATGTCGGCTCCCAGCGCCGCCGCCCGCGCCAGCTCCGCCGCGTCGTGCACCTCGATCAGGACGTCCAGGCCGAAGGTCCGCGCCGCCGCCATCAGTTCGCCCGCTAGGGCGTCGTCCACCATGGCCAGGATGAGCAGGATGCAATCGGCGCCGAGCGCGCGCGATTCGGCCACCTGCCAGGGATCGACCAGGAACTCCTTACGTAGCGCCGGCAGGCCGACTGCGCCCCTGGCGGCGGCCAGGTAGGCGTCCTCGCCCCGGAAGCTCGGCCGGTCGGTCAGCACCGACAGGCAGGTGGCGCCACCCTCGGCATAGGCGCGCGCCAGGGCGGGAGGGTCGAAATCCGTGCGGATCAGGCCCTTGGAAGGGCTGGCCTTCTTGATCTCCGCGATCAAGGCCGGCCGAGAGGCGCCGGCCAGAGCCGCCCTGAACCCGCGCAGCGGTGGGGCGGTCGCGGCGAGGCGTTCGATCTCGTCCTGAGGCGTGCGCGCCTTGCGTTCCGCCACCTCCTCGCGCTTGTAGGCGGCGATGCGGGAGAGGACGTCGGTCATGCGGGCGCTTCGGACGCGCCGCCCGCTTCGGGCGCGTTGGTTATGGCGACGAGCCGGTCCAGGGCCAAGCGGGCGCGCCCCTCGTCGATGGCCACGGCGGCGCGGCGCAGGCCGGCCTCCAGCGTCTCCTCGACTTCCGCCACCAGGAAGGCGGCGGCGGCGTTCAGCAGCACGATGTCGCGATAGGCGCCCGCCGCGCCGTCGAGCAGGGCGCCGAGCGCGCGGGCGTTATGCTCCGGGTCGCCGCCCCGCAGCGCCTCCGGCGGGATCCTCGCCAGGCCCACTGCCTCCGGCGTGATGCGGAACAGGCGCACCGCGCCGTGCCGCCACTCCGCGATCTCGGTGACGCCGGTGGTGGTCAGCTCGTCCAGTCCCGAGCCGTGCACCACCCAGGCCCGCTCGCTGCCCAGCGCCCCCAGCACCCGGGCTAGCGGCTCGACCAGGCGTAGGTCGTAGACGCCCAGCACTTGGCGCTGAGCGCCGGCGGGGTTGGACAGAGGTCCCAGCAGGTTGAACACGGTGCGAAAGCCGAGTTCCGCCCGCACGGGGGTGACATGGCGCATGGCGCCGTGATGGGCGGGGGCGAACAGGAAGCTGACGCCGGCCTCCTCCAGCGCACGGCGGGACTGGGTCGGGGTGGCGGCGAGGTTGACCCCCAGCGCCGCCAGCACGTCCGAGGAGCCTGAGCGGGAGGACAGCGCGCGATTGCCGTGCTTGGCAACCTTCAGCCCGCCGCCGGCCGCCACCAGGGCGGCGGCGGTGGAGATGTTGTAGGTGTGCGCGCCGTCGCCGCCGGTGCCGCAGGTGTCGATCACCTGGAAGGGGTGGTCCAGCAGGGTGGCGGACCGGCGCATCGCCCGGGCGCAGGCGGTGATCTCGCCCACCGTCTCGCCGCGCAGCCGCATGGCGGTCACCGCTGCCGCGACCTGAGCGGCGGAGGCTTCGCCCCGCAGGCAGGCGCTGAAGAACAGCTCCGCATCCGGCTCCGAAAGGGTGGCGCCGTCGGCCAGACGCGCCAGCAGCGGCTTGAACGCCTCGCTCACGCCGCAGCCGCAGCCGGCGCCGCCCGCGGCGCTCCCCCGGCCAGGGCGAGGAAGTTGGCGAGCAGGCGATGGCCGCCTTCCGTGGCGATCGACTCGGGGTGGAACTGCACGCCGTGGATCGGGCGCGAGGCGTGGGCGAGGCCCATGATCTCGCCGTCCTCCGTCCAGGCGGTGATCCGCAGCGACGGCGGCAGGGTGTCGCGCCGCACCGCCAGGCTGTGGTAGCGCGCGGCGGTGAAGCCGTCGGGGATGCCTGCAAACACGCCCTCGCCGGTGTGACGGACCGGGCTGGTCTTGCCATGCATCAGCGTTCCGGCCCGTACGACCTCCCCGCCGAACGCCTGCCCGATCGCCTGGTGGCCCAGGCACACGCCGAGGATCGGGAGGTCCGCGGGCGCGCAGGCCAGCAGGTCCAGGCACACGCCCGCCTCGTCGGGCGTGCACGGACCTGGCGAGAGCAGCACGCCGTCCGGCTGCAGCGCCAGCGCCGCCTGCGCGTCCAGGGCGTCGTTGCGGCGCACCAGGGTCTCGGCGCCCAGCTCCTCCAGGTAGTGGACGAGATTGTAGGTGAAGCTGTCGTAGTTATCGATGACCAGGATCATGGGGACCGGAAGGCTTGCCGCCCGCTCTTAGGCGTTCGCCGCCGCGGCTCCAAGCGGCGTGCTCACACGGCGTTAACGGATCGGCGGCTTTCCTCGTCGCCATGCTGATGCTGCGGGCCCCGGCCGACCTGTCGATGGAC
>CAXUEN010000116.1:0-7226 GCA_964249945.1 uncultured Caulobacteraceae bacterium
AAGGTCTGTAGGTGCTGGCGGGCCAGCACCGTGGTGGGGGCGGCCACGGCGACCTGGCGGCCGGAGAGGGCCACCGCGGCGGCGGCGCGGAGGGCCACTTCGGTCTTGCCGAAGCCCACGTCGCCGCACACCAGCCGGTTCATGGGCCGGCCTGCGCCCAGGTCCTTCAGGACGGCGTCGATGGCGGCGGTCTGGTCCTTCGTCAGCGGGTACGGGAAGCGGGTGACGAACCGTTCATAGGCTTGGCGCGGTGGGATGATGGCGGGGGCGCCGGTCTCGTCGCGGGCCTTGGCCAGGGCGACAAGCTCCTGCGCCGTCTCGGTAATCGCGGCCTCCACCTGCGCCCGCCGCTTGGCCCAGCCTGCTGTGTTCAGTCGGTCGAGGGCGACGACATCGGCCTCCGCCCCATAGCGCCAGACCTTGCGCAGTTCGTCCACGGGCGCCAGCAGGATCGCCCCGTCGCGGTACTCCAGCCGGACAGCGGGCTGCTCGCGGCCGTCTGCCTGCACCCCCTCCAGGGCCCTCAGCACGCCGACGCCATGGTCTTCGTGAATGACCAGGTCGCCAAAACGCAGGTCGGGCTCGATCTCCAGCAGGGTGGCCTGGGTGAGGTGGGTGACATGGTGGGCCTTGGCGCCCAGCACGTCCTGGGCCGTGATCACGCAGATATGCGGTCGCTGCAGTTCGAACCCGCGGGCCAGATCGGCGTCCAGAGCCAGCAGGGCGGCGTCGTCCGCCTTGCGAACCGCCGCCCAGTCGGGCGCGCGGTCGCAGGTGCGGCCGGTGCGCTGCGCCATCTCCCGGGTGAGGCGGTTCAGATCGGCTCCCCCGCCCGCCAGCACGACGACGCCTCCGGCGTCCAGCACCGCGCTCACGTGGTCGGCGGCCTCGCGCAGGGGCCGCTTGGTCAGCGCGAACAGGGGAACGGAGCCGGCGTCGGCCGCCAGGTCCAGCCGGGCGTGACCGGCGATTTGGGTCATCAGCCCGTCGGGGCTCAGGTAGAGCGACTCGGGGCGCACGGGCAGGGGCTGTTTCCTTGCCTTTGCGAGGGCGGTCGCGGTGTCGAAGGCCTGGGTGATCTGCCCGTTCAGCGTCTGAAGACGCCCTTGGACGTGCAGGGCGAGGCTGAGCGCCGCCTCGGGCGCATGTTCGAGCAGCGAAGCCATGGGGCCGGTCAGACGCGGCAGGTCGTGCTCGACGCCCGCGGGCCGCGGGCCGTCGGTGGGGAAGGCGTCCGGATCGCCGTCGGCCTCGGGCGCGATGAGTTCGGAGGCGGAGCCAAGCGTCAGGACCGGCAGGTCGCCGGTCGTCAGCTGGGTGAGGGGATCGAAGGCTTGGAGGGCCGAAACCGCTCCGGCGTCGTCGATCAGCAGGCGACAGGGCGTATCGGCCGAGGCCGGGAAGATGTCGAGCACCTCGCCGCGCAGACAGATGTCGCCGGGCTCTGCGACCTCTTCCTGATCCCGATAGCCGGTGCGGTGGGCGTAGGCCATGATCGCCCCTACCTCGCCGGTCTGATCGAGCGTGACGGGGCGCTCGGTGTCCTTCACCGCGTCACGCCGCAGTGTCAGCTGGATTAAAGCCTCGGGCGAGGTCAGCACCAGACGGTTGGCTGCTTCACGGCCCAGCGAAACGAGGACGTTCATGCGGCCGCCCATGCTGGCGCCCGACGGAGATGCGCGGTCGTAGGGTAGGCAATCCCAGGGCGGGAACACCAAGACGTCGGCGTCCGGTGCGAAGCCCCGCACCAGCCTGGCCAGTTCGTCCGCGTCCCGCTCGTCCGCCGCGACGTGGATCAGCCCCGATTTGCAACCGCCGAGCGCCTCGGCGAGCCGTACTGCGACCGCCCCCAGGAGCTGCGTCGCCCCGCCCTCCACCGCACAATCCGCGGCTCCATCCTGCAGACCGACGTCCACGGAGTAGGGCTGCGGCAAATCCATGGACGGCTCCTGAAGCGGAACCGATGAACACTGCTGCAGACGCCGTGTTCCACGATCGGTGGAAGGTGGTTGGGGATAAGCTCAGGTGGGGGCGTCGCGGACCGGCTGGGCATCCTCCGAGGACGGGTTGATGGGGCCCCGCTTGCTGCCCACGAACTCCCGCCAGAGCAGGATCAAGGCGGCGAGCACCGCCGGCCCGATGAACAGGCCGACGAGCCCCCAGGCTTCCACGCCCCCGAGGATCCCGAACAGCACCCAGACGAACGGCAGCTTGGTAGCGCCGCCGATCAGCACGGGACGGATGAAGTGATCGGCCACGAAGGTCACCGTCAGGCCCAGCACCACGATGACCACGGCGGCGACCAGCTTGTTGACGGCCAGCAGCACCAGGGCGGCCACGGCCACAGCGATGCCGGTGCCGAAGGGGATCATGGCCAGGATGGCGGTGAACAGGGCAAACAGCGTCGCGTGGGGAACGCCGGCCCCCATGTAGGCGACCCCGAGGATGACGCCCTCGCCGATGCCGACCAGGACAAGACCGTTCACCGTGCCGTGGATGGACAGGATCATCTGGCGGGCCACGTCCTCGCCGGCGGGGCCGAAGGTGCGCCGGCTCGCCACCCGCAGCTGGTCGACCACGCCGTCGGCGTCGCGCAGCAGGAAGAAGAGGGCGAGCAGCATGAAGCCGAGCAGCACGACCCTGTGCAGCGCCTCGGCTCCGAAGCGCCGGCCGAACTGCACCAGGCCGCCCTGCATGGTGTGGGTGGCCAAATCGGAGATCGCTCCGGGCTCGCCGATGCGGCTCTTCCAGAGGTCGGTCAGCTTGGCGCCCTCGGGCAGGTTCTGCAGGAAGGGGGGTGGGGGAAGGCCGTTGGCGCGCACCTGCTGCATCCACTGCGCCATGGAGTGGGCGTCGGTGGCGGCCGGCACTGCGACCAGGGTCAGGGGGATGACGAAGATGAGCAGGATGGCCAGGATCACCAGGCCCGGGAGAAGTTCGCGCCTGTGGCTGGGCCAGCGCCTGGCCAGGCGGCGGAACAGCGGCCATACGGCGATAGCGATTACCACCGCCCAGACCAAGGCCCTCAGGAAGTCGCCAAGGGTGTGCAGCCCGGCCAGCAGGAGCAGGCCGGCGGCGATCAGGCCGGCCGTGACCTGACCCTTGGACATGGCCGTCGGCTTATCCCTGACCCACGTCCCGGGCTTAGCCTCGTCTTCGGCCATCATCGCATCCCCAAACGAGGGTCTAAGGTCGCATAGCCAAGGTCGGTTGCATCCTGCCGAAGACGACTTAGGCCTCCAGTTCGATGTCCCAGTAGAGATAGTCCACCCAGCTCTCGTGCAGGAAGTTGGGTGGAAAACGGCGGCCAAGGTCCTGCAGCTCGTACATGGTGGGGCGGCGGACGTGGCGGCCGGGATGCATGCCGGCCTCTCTCGGCGTCCGCCCGCCCTTGCGCAGGTTGCAGGGAGCGCAGGCGGTGACGATGTTGTCCCAACTGGTGCGCCCGCCCCGCGAGCGGGGCAGGATGTGGTCGAAGGTCAGGTCCGACTGCGAGCCGCAATACTGGCAGGTGAAGGCGTCGCGCAGGAACAGGTTGAAGCGGGTGAAGGCGGGCGGCCGGTCCTGGGCGATATAGCTCTTCAGCGCCACCACGCTCGGCAGCCGCATCTCGAACGAGGGAGAGTGGACCTTGAAGTCGTAGGTGGACACCACCTCGACCCGCTCCAAGAACACCGCCTTGATCACCTCCTGCCACGGCCACAGGGAAAGCGGATAATAGGATAGCGGCCGGAAGTCGGCGTTCAGAACCAGCGCGGGCCAGCCCGACGGCGGCCGCTTCAGGACCTGCATGGACGCTTGGCGCGCGGTGGCGCGCAGGTTCGACGCCTCCATATGACGGGAGCTGGCGGCTTGACTGAAGACCGGCCTCCTTCGACTAAAGCCGGTGTGTCGCCACTCGACGGCCCGCGTCAAGGCTTAAGCGATTCTCCGCGACAGCCTAGTGACGCTCGACGGGCGCTATTGCATCAGCTGGACGTTCTGGCGCTGGTTTCCCACGCCGTGTGGAACGGGAACGTTGGAGATCGAGTAGTTGGCGTTGATCACCAGCTGGGCGCCGCCGTTCACCGTCACCCCTTTGGCGGCGATGACCGTCCAGGGGGAGGTGGCGCCCGACTTTGCGCTGCCCTGCACGGCTAGCGTCGCCGTCGGGACGTAGACTGTTCCCGTCAAGGTGGTGATGTTGTCGCTAGGCAAGGTGAAGGTGCCTGAGTAGTTCCGGTCGGCGATCAGGACGAACCCCGCCAGTGGGCCGCTTTGTCGCCCGCTCAGGCTGACGGTCGTGTTCGCGCCGCCCGCAGACAGGTTCGCGCCGTTGTCAAAGACAAGTACGACATCTGTTCCGGTCAGAGTGGCCCCGCCGCTGAGGGTCAGGGTTTTGCAGAAGTAATACTCCCCCGAAGCCAGCGTGACCGTGGCGCCGCCAGATATGTTGATGGCGCCGGAATAGGTGTTCGGCGCCAACGCTTGGCTTGAACTGATCGTCTGGCCCTGGCCGCTTCCCGAACAGGTCGGGTTGACGCTTAGGCCTGCAAATGGGTCGGCGATGTTGGGCGCCAGCAGACTGGGCGCCGGTGTGATCGGCCCCGTCGCCGTCGTGCCCGCCTCGCTGGCGGACGCGAGGATGGAGGCCGCGGGATCGGCAACGAGAGACTCATTGGAGTGAACAAGACACTGGCCGGCCTGGAGCTCGCTCGTGCCGGTGACGTGGACGGTGTCGCTCTGAGCCGGCGCGATGCCCAGCACGCAGAGCGGCGTGCTGTTCACACCCTTGGCGGTGGAGGTCACATGCGTGTGAAAGCCGCCCATCGGCAGCAGGTTGCCGAAGAAGGAGACGCGCTGGGTGTCCACGGCCACCGTCATGGTGTTGGTCTGCCCCACGGTGGCCGCCACGGTCACCGTGGCGTTCGCAGCGACGTCGGCGAGCTGAGCCTGGGCGTAGCTCTGCGCCCGCTGATCGGCGCCGACAGGCGTCACGCCGAGCTGAGAGGCGCCCATCAAGGCCGCGGAGTCGGCCACGTCCTGGGTGCGCTTTTTGTCGGTCATGATCTGGTTGAGTTGCACGGCGCCCAGGCCCGTCACCGCCAGCATGGGAAGCATCAAGGCGAAGACGAGGGCCACGTTGCCGCCACTCGCCCGCAGGGCGCTTCGGTCCTGGTCTTCGCCGCCGCATTCAGCTTCCGGGCGACCCCGCCGCAGCATTCAGGCCTGCCGCCTCGACGGCTTCGTCAGCTTGACGGTGTCGGCCAAGAGGGTGGCGTAGATCTGTGCGGCAGGGCGCAGCTCCGGCGAGCCGCCAAGGGCTTGGCGCACCAGCTCGGCGCCCGCCTGCGCTAGCCTCAGTAGCCCGACGCGCAAGCTGGCGACGTCGATGGTTGTGATCACATCGGCGCGCTCGGCCCGGCCGGCCCGCATGACGTAGCGGATTTGATAGCTGAGCAGGCGCCAGTTGATGGGCTTGACCAGGAAGGAGGTCGCGCCGGCCTCGAAGGCCCGGTCGATGGCCGTAACATCCTCGCGCCCGGTGACTACAATCACCGGCAGGTCTCGGGTCGCTGGCTCCGCCCGGAGCCTCGCCAGCACCTCGAAGCCGTCCAGCCGGGGCATCTCCAGGTCGAGCAGCATGACGTCGGGCACCTGGCTGGCCAGGCTCTCCAGCGCTTCCACCCCGTCGGCGGCGAGCCGCACCTGCGCCTTGTCGGTGGAGAGGTGGACCTGGGCGAACTCGCGCATGATCGGGTCGTCGTCGACGAACAGGATGTGGGCGGCGTCGTGATGCACGTAGAAGAACGAGCCGCCGTCTGCACGATCCTCCTCCACCTGCACGCCTCCGATCAACGAGGCGTCTTAAGCCCGCAGTCATTAATCCCGGGTAACCCGGTAACCACGTCCGCAGAGTTCGCGGGCTGCGGAGTGGACATGGGCGGCTCTACGGACGCGACGTCGAAGCGCAAGCCCGTCCGCAGGCGGCGCACGCTCCGGGGCAAGCTCAGCTTCCTGGTGGTCTCGTCGGTGGGCGTGGCGGTGGCCCTGGTGGCCGGCGTGTCGGCTTGGCGGGACGGCCAGCGCGACGCGGCCATGCAGATCGACCGCCTGCGCGCCACGGCGACGGTCATGAGTTCGCTCTCCGCCAACGCCGCCGCGACGGGGGACCGTACCCGGGGCTTCGAGGTGATCCGCTCCATCGCCCGCATGCCGGGCGTCTTCTACGCCAGCATCGAGCAGGCGGACGGGCGCGTGCTTGTGCAGACCGGCTCGGGCGCCCGACTCACCAGCGACGTCTCGCTGGAGGCCGATGGGCATGAGCGGCCGAGCCTGGCAGCCCAGCTGCAGAGCCGCACCGTGCAGGTCGAGGCGCCGATCCGCTCTGGCGCACGGACCGTCGGCCGCCTGATTCTGGTCAGTCGCACCGAAGGCGTGCTCGGGCGGCTCATCTCCAGCCTGGAGCTCAGCCTCTTCGCCGCCGCCGCGGCCCTGCTGGTGGGGCTGCTGGTGGCTTGGCGCATGCAGAGGGGGATCACCACGCCGGTGCTGGCGCTCACCCGCTCCATGAATCAGGTGCAGCAGGACCACGACTTCAGCGGCAACGTGCAGGTGCGGGCCGACGACGAGATCGGCGAGTTGGTCGCGGGCTTCAACCGCATGCTGGGCGAGATCCGGACCCGCGACGCCTCCATCGCCTCCCACATGGCCGGTCTGGAGGGGGAGGTCGCTGCCCGCACCGCCGACCTCAGCGTCGCCAAGGACGCAGCCGAGCAGGCTAACAGCGCCAAGTCCGACTTCCTGGCCACTATGAGCCATGAAATCCGCACCCCTATGAACGGCATCATGGTGATGGCGGAAATGCTGGCCGCAGGCGAGATGCCGCCCCGCCAGCGCCGCTTCGCCGAGGTGATCGCCAAGTCGGGCTCAAGTCTCCTGGCCATCATCAACGACATCCTCGACTTCTCTAAGATCGAGGCCGGCAAGATGGATCTGGAGTCCGTGCCGGTGGACCTGGCCGACGTGGTCGAAGACGTCTGCTCACTGTTCTGGGAGCGCGCGGCCACACGGGGGCTGGACCTCGCCTCCTATGTCGATCCGGCGACGCCGCACCTGGTGGCGGGCGACCCGGTGCGCCTGCGCCAGGTGATCGGCAACTTGGCCAACAACGCCATCAAGTTCACCGAGACCGGCGGCGTGCTGATCGAGGTGGAGCCCGACACGCCGACATCGGTGCGCATCAG
>CAXUEN010000117.1:0-5595 GCA_964249945.1 uncultured Caulobacteraceae bacterium
GCAAGGCACCGAGCAGTTGTGTCAGGCTCTGCTGGTTGCGCGCCATGCGCACCTTCAGCTCGGCCTCCTGTAGGTTGAGCTTTGTAAGGGCGCCCCGGGCGCCGCCGACGTCGCGCTGGCCATCGGACTCCTGGCGGCCGAGGCTGATCAGCCGGGCCCGCAGGCTGGTGATAGAAGCAGCCGCCGCCGCCGCGCCGGCCCGGTCTGCGTCGCGAGCGACGGCGCGCGACTGACGCTGGGCGTCCAGGGTCTGCAGGGTGTTGGAAGGTGGCCCGGGCGCAGCGCCGAGCAGGAGCGGCCACACCGCAACCACCCCGACGGCCAGATGTACCGAGGCTGGGCGGACAGGGCGGCGGTGGCGGGGCTCGCGCATCACGAGCCCCTCTACCGCGCCGCGCCACTGGCCGGAAAGGCCACAAGCCTTGGCGTCGGCCTTTGAGACGCCTCACGTGGAGGCTCCTCAGGAAGACGAAGGGGGAGATCATCCACCTTCGTCACGCCGAGGCGCGAGCTGGCCCGCATCCCGAAGCCCGCAGGGGCGAAAGTCGGGCCTACTTGCCCGCGGCTTCCAGCTTCTCGCCGACTTCCTTCAGTTTCGGCTCGATCTTCTCGTCCTTGGCATGGGCGGCGATGCGGATGGTCTCGCCGCCGATCTTGGCCAGCAGCGTCTTGACGGCCGCGCCGTCCACGTCATCGGCCTGGAGCTTCTTCTTCAGCGATTCGAGGTCGTGCGTCAGGCCCTTGACGCCGGCGACCTCGACACCCTTCAGCTCATTTTCCCAGTACTCGATCTGCTTGACCGCAGCGTCGGCCTTGAGGCTCTCGATGCCCTTCTCGAAGGCGTTGGTCAGGGTGGTGAAGCGAGCGGCCATGTTGGACATCCTTTCAGCGCCTATCGCGCTGGCGAGCCCCAACCGGACGCCAGGAGCAAAGTTCCAGGCCGGGCGCCGGCGCCCGGCCCCGCCTGGCGCTCAGACCAGCGTCTCGAACTCGTCCACCAGCCGCTCCAGCCGCGCGCAGCCCTCGGCCCAGAAGCTCTTCTGGCGGGGGTCCATGTGGAAGGGCGCGAGCGCTTCGACATAGGTCTTGGACCCGCCGGCGGCGAGCAGGGCCTCGTAGTTCGGCGCGAAGCCGCCCGGATCGGCCCGACGACGCTCCATCAGGGCCGAGACCAGCAGGTCCCCGAACGCATAGGCGTAGACGTAGAAAGGTGCGTGCACGAAGTGGCTGACATAGGTCCAGTAGTGCTCGTAGCCCGCGTTCAGCCGCACCGCCGGCCCCAGGCTCTCGCCCATCGCCTCCAGCCACAGCTGGCCGATCTGCTCGGCCGACAGCTCGCCCTGCAGGCGTTCGGCATGAAAGCGGGTCTCGAACCGGTGGAAAGCGATCTGGCGAAAGACGGTGTTCAGTGCGTCCTCGATCTTGCCGGCGAGCAGGCCGCGCCGCTCGGCGGGTGTGGCGTCGGCCAGCAGCCGCTCGAACACCAGCCCCTCGCCGAAGATCGAGGCGGTCTCGGCCAGGGTCAGGGGCGTGTCGGCCAGCAGAGTGCCGAGTGGGGCGGCCAGGGTCTGGTGCACCGCGTGGCCGAGTTCGTGGGCCAGGGTCAGCACGTCCCGCCGCTCGCCCATGAAGTTCATGAACACGTAGGGGTGCTTGTCGGCCGAGACCGGGTGAGAGTAGGCGCCCGAGCCCTTGCCGGGCCGAGGCTGCGCGTCGATCCAGGGCTGGTCGAAGAAGCGCCGCGCCTTCTCCGCGAAAGCGGGCGCCAGGCCCGAGAAGGCGCTCAGCACCATCAGCTTGGCCTCGTCCCAGTTATAGCGCCGGGCGCTCTCCTGGTTCAGTGGCGCGTTGCGGTCCCAGTAATCGAGGGCGTCCTTGCCGAGCACCTTGGCCTTGAGCGCATAGTAGCGGTGCGAGACGCGAGGATAGGCCTCCACCACCGCAGCCTCCAGGGCGTCCACGGCCTCGGCGTCCACCTCGTTGGCGATGTGGCGGGACTGGGCGGGACTGGCGAACTTGCGCCAGCGGTCCTCCACCTGCTTCTCGAAGGCCAGGGTGTTGAGGCAGAGGCCGAGCACCGGCGCGGCCTGGTCCAAGGTAGTGGCCAGCGCGTCGGCGGCGTCCTTGCGGCGGGTGGGCTGGGGATCGGACAGGCGGTTCAGCGCCTCGGACAGGGTCAGCTCGTCGGGCCCTATCCTGACGCACATCCGCGCCAGGGTCTCGTCATAGAGCCGGCTCCAGTTGGCGATGGCGGGGCTGCGGTCCACCAGCAGCCGCTCCAGGTCCGGCGTCAGCTCGTGCTCGCGCGACAGCCGCACCCGCCGGATCCAGGGCCGCCAACGGGCGGCCGAGGGCTGGGCCTTGAAGGCGCCCTCGATCTCCCAGTCCTCCAGCTTGTTCAGCTCCAACGTCAGGAACACGGTGTCGGCGGCGATGGCCGCCTGGCGGGCGCGCAGGTCGCTCTCGAACTTGGCCCAGGCGGGGTCGTCCCGCGCCACCGAGGCGGACAGGCTGGCGTAGGCGGCCGGCGCGCTTAAAAGGTTAGTGAAGCGCTCGGTGAGCGTCATCGCCTGGTTGATCACCAAGCCCAGGCGCTCGGCGTTTGCGCGGGCCCCGATCATGGCGCCCTTGAGCCGCACCAGCTCGTCGACCGCGGTGCGCGCGGCCTTCAGGTCGGCGTCGATGGCCGGGTCGGAGGGGCTGCCATAGAGATCGCCGAGGTCCCATTCCGGGGCGTCCGCGGAGATCGCTTCGGGCGCTTGGACATGCACGGTCATGGGCCTTCGTATGGCCCGCACGCCGCGCCGGATCAACGCGGATCAGAGCTTCGCCGTTGGCGATCCGCCGCCCCTGAGCCATTGCTGACACATGCCGCCGGAAAGTCCATCAATTGCATCGCCGCGACGCCCCTTCGCGGCCACCGTGCTGACCATGTTCCCTGACGCCTTTCCAGGGTCGCTGGGCGTCAGCCTGATTGGGACGTCATGGCGGGAACAGGGCCTGTGGGCCCTCGAAACGGTGGACATCCGCGGCTTTTCCAAGGATAAGCGCGGCTTCCTCGACGACACCCCTGCGGGTGGCGGCGCGGGACAGGTGCTTAAGGCGGACGTCATCGCGTCCGCGCTCGACTCTCTCGGGCGCGGCGGACGCCCGCTTTTGTGCATGAGCGCCCGGGGCCGGCCCCTGACCCAGGCGCGTGTACGGGAGTGGGCGGCCGGTCCGGGCGTGATCGTCCTGTGCGGCCGGTTCGAGGGGGTGGACCAGCGGGTGCTAGACAGCCGCGGGTTCGAGGAGGTCACGATAGGCGACGCGGTCCTGGCCGGTGGCGAGGCGGCGGCGATGGTGGCGATCGAGGCGTGCGTGCGGCTGGTCCCGGGGGTGCTCGGGGCGGCGGCCTCGCTTCAGGAAGAGAGCTTCGAGGACGGGCTGCTAGAACATCCGCAGTACACGCGACCGCGGACGTTCGAGGGGTTGGACATCCCCGAGGTCCTGCTCTCCGGCGACCACGGGCGCATCGCCCGCTGGCGCCAGGCGATGCGGGAAGAGACGACGCGGGAGCGACGGCCGGATCTCTGGGCCGCGCATCTCGCCCATGAACAGGCAAAGGGCGGCTGAAGCCCTACAACCGAAGGACTTGAGACCGATGAACATCCTCCAGACCCTGGAAGCCGAAGAGGCCGCGCGACTGATCGAGAAGCGCGGCGGCGTGCCGGACTTCCAGCCCGGCGATACGCTCCGCGTCAATGTCCGCATCAAGGAAGGCGAGCGCGAGCGCGTCCAGGCCTTCGAGGGCGTGTGCATCGCCCGCGCCGGCGGCGGCGTGCAGGAGAACTTCACCGTCCGCAAGATCAGCTTCGGCGAGGGCGTGGAGCGGGTCTTCCCCACCGTCTCCCCCAACATCGAGTCCATCGAGGTGAAGCGCCGCGGCGCCGTCCGCCGCGCCAAGCTCTACTACCTGCGCGACCGCCGCGGGAAGTCCGCCCGCATCGCCGAGCGCCAGATGAACACGGCGGCCAAGGGCGAGGCGAAGGAATAGCCTTTCCCATTCCGGGCGGCTGTTGCGTCAGGCGCTGGCGCGCGGGGTCTCGAACTTGCCGTGCGGGTGCAGTTCGCGCCGGAAGGGTGACCAGGGCGTCGACGCCATGACCTTTAGGCTGGCCCCGAAAGGTGTGCGTCGCGCCCGCCCCAGCGCGCGCCGGTCGGCCAGGAAGGGGCCGAGGCCCCTCACCGCCGCCACGTAGGACCGCCACACGGGGCGGAACACCCGCCGTCGGACTGCACTGCCGAGATAGAGCAGGTTGAAGGCCACGTGGTAGGGGGCGAGCAGCCAGAACCAGGGCCCGGGCGTGTTCTTCACGAAGGTCCAGATGCGGTTCCGGTGCCCGTGGAACATGGTGAAGTCGGAGGTGCGGCCGGAGATGCCGGAACCCGCATGGCGCACCACCGCCGCAGACACCCGCCTGGAGATGGCTCCGGCCGCCCGCAGCCGGTGGCCGAGGTCCACGTCCTCGCAGTAGCAGAAGAAGCGCTCGTCGAAGCCGCCCGCGTCCAGGAAGGCGGCGCGCCGGTACAGGGCCGCCGCGCCGCAGGGAGCGAAGATCTCCCCGTCTCCCGGCGTCCGCGCCGCCTCCCAGCCCTCGCCTGCGCGCCACGCCAGCCCTGCCACGTGCCAGACGTCGCCGACCCCGTCCAGGATGTGCGGCGCCTCAAGCCGCAGCTGCACCGAGCCGAAGCTGGCAGCGCGGGGATGGGCGTTGGCGGCCTCCACCAGGGCGGAGAGCCACCCCGGTTCGGGCGTTGCGTCGGGGTTCAGCAGGGCCAGAAATTCGGCGCGTGAGTCCTGCGCCACCCGGTTGTTGGCGGCGGCGAAGCCGAGGTTGGCGCCCATGTCGCGCACCCGGAACCGGGCGTCGGGCAGCTTGAGCCCGGCCACCGAGGCGTCGCGGGAGGCGTTGTCCGCCACCACCGCCTCAAACCCGGTGAAGCTCTGGGCGGCCAGGGCGTCGACGCAGGGCTGCAGGTAGCCGCCGCTGTCATAGGCCACGATCACCACGGTGACGGCAGGAGCAGGGGCGGCCGGGGACATCGCCCCACCTGTAGCCTCAGCCGCAGGCCTTGGGGAGGGCGCGGCCTTGAGCGCGTCCGAAGCTGCCGCCATAAGCGGACCGGCTGTGGAGAGCGCGCGCGTGAAGACCATTCTCGTCACCGGCGGCGCCGGCTATGTCGGCAGCCACTGCTGCAAGGAATTCGCCGCCCAGGGCTGGAAGGTCGTGGTCTTCGACAACCTGTACCGCGGCTGGCGCGACATGGTCCGCTGGGGCGAGCTGATCGAGGGCGACATCCTGGACGCCGCCGCGCTTCAGGCTGCGATCGCCAAGGTGAAGCCGGACGTGCTCGCCCACTTCGCGGCCCTCACCTATGTCGGCGAGTCGGTGGAGCGGCCGGACCTCTACTATCGCAACAACACGCAGGGGACCTTCAACATCCTGGAGGCGCTGCGCACCGCGGGCGTGGACAAGATGATCTTTTCCTCCACCGCCGCCACCTATGGCGAGCCGCTGGAGGCGCCCATGCCCGAAACCCACCGCCAGCTGC
>CAXUEN010000117.1:5605-7208 GCA_964249945.1 uncultured Caulobacteraceae bacterium
CGCGGCGACCTATGGGGTCCCGCAACTCACGCCGATCCCCGAGGACCATCCCCAGCAGCCGATCAACCCCTACGGCTGGTCCAAGCTGATGGTGGAGCGGATGATGGCCGATTATGCGGCGGCCCACGGCCTGCGTTTTGCGTCGCTGCGCTACTTCAACGCCGCGGGCGCGAGCGCCGACGGCGACATCGGCGAGCGCCACGAGCCGGAGACCCACGTCATCCCCCTGGCCGCCCGCGGGGCGCTCCGAGACGACTACCAGTTCACTATCTTCGGCGACGACTTCGATACCCGCGACGGCACCTGCGTGCGCGACTACGTCCACGTGTGCGACCTAGGGCGGGCGCATGCGGCGGCGGCGGACTACCTGATGCAGGGCGGCGCGGCCCAATTCTTCAACCTCGGCACCGGCGAGGGCACCACGGTGAAGGAGATCGCCGACGCCATCGAGACGGTTTCGGGCAAGCCCCTGCCGCGCAGGGTCGGCCCGCGGCGGGCGGGCGACCCGGCCGTGCTGGTGGCCTCCAACGCCCGGGCGAAGGCGGTGCTCGGCTGGACGCCGACCCAGTCCTCCATAGACGAGATCGTGCGCACCGCCTGGGCCTGGGCGCAAAAGGATGCGGAGCGCGCAGGCTGATGCGCGCGCACAACCGCCTGGCCGCCGCAGCCGCGTTCGTCCTCGCGGGGCTGGCCTCCGGGCCGCCTCTGGCCGCCTGGGCCAAGGACGCTCCCAAGGTCAACACCTTGACCTACACCAGCTTCGACGCCCTCACCGCCACGGTCGTCCGGGCGGACGGGGGCCGGGGCGTGCTCACCGTGCAGGGCGGGCTGGACGTCAGGGACCCCGCGCTGCGGACACGGGCGGCGGCGTCCCAGCCGCGCCTGCGCGACGCCTATATCCGCGCCCTCAGCGTCTACGCCGCCGCCCTCACGCCGGGTACGCCGCCGGACGTGGACCAGATCGGCCTGAGGCTGCAGCGGGCCACCGACGCGATCCTGCGGCGACCCGGCGCGCGGGTGTTGCTGGGCACCGTGCTGGTGAACTGATCAGGCCGCAAGGCCTGCGGCGACCTCGTCCATGAAGCGGGCCATCTTCAGGTCCAGCCCCGTCACTCCACCGGCGTCGTGGGTGGTCAGCGTCACCTCGACCCGGTTGTAGACGTTGGACCACTCCGGGTGGTGGTCGAGCTTTTCCGCCAGCAGCGCCACCCGGGTCATGAAGCCGAAAGCCGCGTTGAAGTCCTTGAAGCGGAAACCCTTCGCCAGGGCGTCGCGCCCTTTGGCCGCGCTCCAGCCCTGCAGCTCCACCAGCGCGGCCGCGGCCCCGATCCTGTCCTGCGCCATGGCGTCCTCCTGCGGTCTCCCGCTTACCGGCTCGGCGGCCGCCGGCCAAGGCGCAGGCTGCGGTTCGCTCGCGGGTTGAAGGCGCGGGCGCGGCCGCCCGCCTTGTGGTTGCTGGCGGGGCCTTCCGCCGCGAGACCCGCCCATGTCGTTCTCCGCCAAGCCTCTCGCCGCCAGGCTCCTCGGCCTCACCCTGTGCGCCGTCGTCGCCGCGCCCGCCTTCGCGCAGGACCTGGCCGGCGCGCCCGAGGGCGGACCCGAG
>CAXUEN010000118.1:0-7198 GCA_964249945.1 uncultured Caulobacteraceae bacterium
ACGGGAACCTTTCCACAGGAAACCGGATGGTAAGCCCCTACCTTCAAGGTGCGGTGGAGAGGATCGCACCGTCATGTCGCTTAGGGCCCCCACCGCCCCGTACACCGTGGAGCCCGCGTCTGGCCCCGGCATGGACGAAGCTAAGCGGTCCTTCCTGCGCATGGTCAGCCATGAGCTGCGCACGCCGCTGAACTCAGTGATCGGCTTTTCCGAGATCATCAATCGCGAGCTGCACGGCCCGATCAACGACCCCCGCTACAAGGCCCATGCCGGCATCATCCGCGACAGCGGGCTGAAGCTGCTGAAGCTTGTGAACCAGGTGCTGGAGATCGCGCGCCTGGACGCCGGGGCCGCCGAGCTCGACCTGCAGCCTGAATCGGCCACCGCCGCCGTCCACGCGGCCGTCCGGGGGCTGGAGGAGGAGGCGGCGGCGCGCGGGGTACGGGTGCGCCAGGCCACGCCGGAGTTCCTGCCCCTGGTGATGGCCGACGCGCGCGGGCTGGCCACCGTGCTTACCAACCTGCTGCAGAACGCCATCACCTTCTCGCCGGAGGGGGGCGAGGTCACCGTGCGCATCCGCGTGGCGCGGGGCGCCGTGCTATTCGAGGTGCGCGACCAGGGGGAGGGCGTAGCGCCCCAGGAGCTGCATCGCCTGGTCCGGCCCTTCGAGCAGGGCGAAAACGCCCTGGTCCGGCGCGCCGAAGGGGCGGGCCTGGGCCTGTCCATCGTCAGCCTGCTGTGCCGCGAGATGGGGGGCTCACTGGCGCTACGGTCCTCGCCCGGCAGGGGCCTGACCGCGCGGGTGCGCTTGCCCAGCGCTGACGCCTTCGCGTGCGGCGACGGCGCGGCGCTTGAGACGCGGCGCACCGCGGCCTAAGTGCGCCTGCTCTCCGGGCGCCCGCATCCATGACCTCCTCCCCGATCGACACCGAACTGGATGAACTCGCCGACGAGTTCGAGCTGCTGGGCGACTGGGAGGAGCGCTACCGCCACATCATCGACCTCGGCCGAGGGCTCGAGCCGATGAGCGATGGGGAGCACAGCGAGGAGAACCGGGTGCGCGGCTGCGCCAGCCAAGTCTGGCTGGTCACCGAGCGGGAGGGGGAGCGCCTGCGCTTCCGCGGCGATTCCGACGCCCACATCGTCAAGGGGCTAGTGGCGGTGGTGCTGCGCCTGCTGTCCGGGCGGACGGCAGCCGATATCTCAGCTTTCGACGCCAAGGCGGGTTTCGCGCGACTGGGGCTGGAGGGGGCGCTGTCCACCCAGCGCTCCAACGGGCTGGCCTCGATGATCGAGCGCATCCGCCGCGACGCCGCGGCCTGAGCGCGCGGTTCAGGCGGCGCGGATGCCCGTGGGGCGATCCTCCGAGGGGGCGCCCACCAGCACGTCGTAGCCCAGGATCATGTCCACGTTGCAGCCGTCGCCCGCCAGGGGCAGCCGCAGCCAGAGCAGGGACAGGTGCGAGGCGCCGCGCCAGGACAGGGAGTGGAAGCCCACCGCCGGCCGCCGGTCCCGCACCACCCCGTCCAACTGGCCGCGCCAGTAATCGACCGAGGCCTCGTCATAGACGTCCTCCAGCCGCAAGCCGGTGATCTCGCGCCCATAGACGCCGTAGAGACCGGTGCCCGCCAGGCGCAGCCGGTAGTCGCGCTCCGGCGCGTGGCGGACGTCGATGAGGCTGACCGTGGGGAGGTGGCGCTTGAAGTCGGCGGGGTGGATGCTGCGGCGGCCCGGCAGCCGCCCTCCCTCGCGCCGCGACGCCCAGTAGGCGAACAGCTCCTCGTGCGCCCTAACCGCCGACGCGGAGCCGTTGTGGTGCGCCTGCATCTTCAGAGTCCCACCCAACATTCTGATTTGGTAGGGTTACTATCCCTTAACCTGCAGCCTCATGGCAAGCGCCGTTTTCATGCCGCAATTTGACTGGGGATTCGCTGCAACACAGAATCGTGAGTCGCTGCACAGGGGAAGAGGCCAGCTTTGCAAGCGCCGGGCCAACCAACCCCGGGCGCACGCAAAGGTGCCGGCGACGTCAACACAACCTGGGGCGAAGGACTAAGCGGATTGCCCGCTGGACTGGCCAGCGGGCTTTCACCGGAGGAAGAGATGAAGCTACGCTTCACGCTCGACCTTCGCTGGGTCGTTCGACCGAGACTAGACCTCTCAATCGACACCTAACGAAGGGGCAGGGGAGGCGTTAGCGCGCCCTCCCGGTGTTTCCGCCGGCGACGATAATGCTGTGGGTAGCGTTTGCAAAGCGTGACGGAGGCGCCGTCAGGCCGCTTCGTCTTCCTCTTCAAGGCCGGGCAGCGACAGCAGCTCACCTGCGCCTTCCACCAGCTCCACCGTCTCCACCTGACGCAGGCTGCGCTCGAGCGCGCGAGTGCGCTTGCCGCCGTCGGCGACGGTGTTCTGGGCGGCGGCGAGCTGCTTACCCAGGCGGTCCCAGACCTCGCCATACTTGCGGAACTCCGCCTTGGCCTTGCCCAGCACCTGCCAGACCTCGCTGGAGCGCTTCTCGATGGCCACCGACCGGAAACCCATCTGCAGGCTGTTCAGGATGGCCGAGAGCGTGGTGGGCCCGGTGATCATCACCCGCTGGGCCTGCTGCAGCTCCATCATCAGCCCGGGCCGGCGGATCACCTCGGCGAACAGGCCTTCGGTGGGCAGGTACATGATGGCGAAGTCGGTGGAGTGCGGCGGGTGCACGTACTTGGCGCAGATGGTCTTGGCCTGCAGCCGCACCGCCCGCTCCAGGGCCAGGGCCGCGCGCTCGACCTCGTCGGCCACGCCCGCCTCCTGGGCGGTGAGCAGGCGGTCGTAGTCCTCGTGCGGGAACTTGGCGTCGATGGGCAGCCACAGCGGCTCGCCCTCCCCCCTGCCGGGCAGCTTGACCGCATACTCCACCCGCTCCGCCGAGCCCGGCTGGACGGCGACGTTGGAGGCGAACTGGTCGGGCGTCAGCATGTCCTCCAGCAGCATGCCGAGTTGGACCTCGCCCCAGCCGCCCCGGGACTTCACGTTGGTCAGCACCCGCTTCAGGTCGCCCACGCCGGTGGCCAGCGTCTGCATCTCGCCCAACCCTTTGTGGACCAGTTCCAGCCGGTCGCTGACGATCTGGAAACTCTCGCCGAGCCGCTTCTCCAGCGTGCCCTGCAGCTTCTCGTCCACAGTGGCGCGCATCTGCTCCAGCTTGGCCTCGTTCTCCTTGCGGAGCAGATCCAGGCTGGCGGAGAGCGTTTCGCGCAGCTTCTCCTGGCGTTCGGCGTCGGCGCGGGTCATGGCCTCGACCTTGGCGGCGACCGCCTCCAGCCCGGCCTTCTGCCCTTCGGCCAGAGTCTTCATCTGGGCGTTAGTCTCGCCGAGCCGGGTGGTCTGGCCGTGAGCGAAGCCGTCGGTGGAGGTCTTCAGCCCCTCGCTCACAGAGCGGGAGAAGCCGTCGAAGCGGGTCTCGTGCACCTGCGCCTGGCGGGCGAAGCCGCCATGCAGTTCGTTCCTGAGATCGGCGCCCAGGGCGCGCAGCTCCTCGCGCAGGGTGGCCGGCGCGCGGGCGAGTTCGGCTTCCAGCCGGTCCAGCCGGGCGGACAGCTCCGCCTGCCCGCGTCCCTCTCCGTCGGCGCGCAGAGCCATGAGCGACAGGACGGCCGCAGCTGCGGCGGCGAGGAGGGTGAGGGCGAGCAGAATCAGGACCATCAGTCTGAAGGCTAGCTCAGTTCCCGGTTCGTTTCAGCCGGGCTGGATGTCGCTCTCCAGCAAGGCTACTTCCTACAGACCCACCAGCCGCAGGAACTCCTGCCGCGTCCTCGGGTCGTCGCGCACGGCGCCGCGAAGCGAGCTGGTCACCAGCGATGCGCCGGGCGTGTTCACGCCGCGCAGCGTCATGCAAGAGTGGCTGGCCTCCACCACCACGCCCACGCCCTTGGGGCGCAGCACCTCCTCGATCGCCTGGGCGATCTCGGCGGTCATCTTCTCCTGGATCTGCAGGCGGCGGCCATAGCCGTTCACCACCCGCGCCAGCTTGGAGATGCCCACCACTCGGTCGGTGGGCAGGTAGGCCACGTGCGCCTTGCCGATGACCGGCAGCATATGGTGCTCGCAGAAGCTGACGAAGCGGATGTCCTTCAGGACCACCATCTGGTCGTAGCCGCCCACCTCCTCGAAGGTGCGCTCCAGATAGGCTCGGGGGTCGGTCTCATAGCCGGCGAACAGCTCGCGATAGGAGCGCACCACCCGGCCGGGGGTGTCGAGCAGCCCCTCCCGGTCGGGGTCGTCCCCGGCCCAGCGCAGCAGGGTGCGCACCGCGGCCTCGGCTTCCTCCACCGAGGGTCGGGAGGTGGCGTCCAGCGCGGTGCGGGGGGGGACCAGGCCGTCGACGCTGCCGCTGTCCTCGTCGAGCGGGTGGGATGGGGTCATGGTCGCGTCCTCTTGAGGGCCAAGCGCATACGGCGCCCGTCGCCGGCCCGGCAAGTCCTGCCGGCGCCCGGCAAGGGCTGCCCACCCGTAACCGCTTTGTTAACCTTAACCGGCCAGCTTGCGCCCTGACCGCCCGTGTGCTGGGCGGCCCGGGAGCGTGTGATCCGATGAACGGGACAGAGGTGCTGGACGTGGGCCGCCAGGCCATCTGGCTGGTGATCCAGCTGGCCGGACCGGTGCTCCTGGTCGGCCTGGTGGTCGGCGTGGCCATAGGCCTGCTGCAGGCGGTGACGCAGATCCAGGAGCAGACCCTGGTCTTCGCGCCCAAGATCATCGCCGTGTTCGCCACCCTGCTGATCGCCCTGCCGCTGATGGGCGCGCTGATGAGCGGCTTCATGCGCCAGATCGCCGCCCGCATAGCCGGGATGTAGAGGGGCGTCGCCGTGGAGCACTACGCCCTGGCGGCCCAGGTGTTCGGGGTGGGCCTGGTGTTCACCCGCGTGGGCGCCCTGGTCATGCTGCTGCCCGGGATCGGCGAGGCCGCGGTGCCGCCCCGCATCCGCCTGGCGCTGGCGCTCGTGCTGGCGATGGTCATGTACCCGATCGTGCGCGCCGGCCTGCCGCCCGTGCCCGACACCCTGGCGGCGCTCGTCGGCCACATCGGGATCGAGCTGGCCGTGGGGCTGGGCCTTGGCGCGTTGCTGCGCATGTTCCTGGGCGCCCTGGCGGTGGCCGGCGAGATCGTCTCGCTGCAGACCACCCTCTCCTTTGCGCAGACCACCAACCCGCTGCAGGCCCAGCCCACCGCCAGCGTCAGCGCCTTCCTGGGCATCCTGGGGGTGACGCTGGTGTTCGTCACCGACCTGCACCAGCTGTTCATCGGCGCCATCGCCCATTCCTACACCCTGTTCCCCGCCGGGCGGATGCTGCGGATCGACGACTTCGCGGGGCTGGCGATCCGAACCTTCGGGGCGACCTTCACGCTGGGGCTGCAGCTCTCGGCGCCGGTGATGGTGTTCGCCCTGGTGTTCAACGTGGCGCTGGGCCTGGTCGCCCGGATCATGCCGCAGTTCCAGGTCTTCTTCGCCGCCCAGCCGCTCTCCTTGCTTCTCGGCCTGTCGGTGTTCGCGCTCAGCGTCGGCGCCATGGGCCTGGTTTGGCTGGACCGCTTCCGCGCCTTCGTCGAGCGGCTGGCGTGAGCGCTCATGTCTGACGCCCAGGATAAGGACTCCAAGACAGAAGCCCCCTCGGCCCGCAGGCTGCAGCAGGCCCGCGAGAAGGGCGACGTCGCCAAGTCGCCCGAGGTCGCCCCCACCCTGGCCCTGGCCGCCGCCTCCATCGTCGTGCTCACCGCCGGCGGCGGCATGGCGCGCGCGCTGACCACGGCGCTGCTGCCCTTCATCGCCCATCCGGACGCCATCGACCTCTCCAGCCATGGCGCCATGGCGGTGCTGCATGCGGCCTTCACGGCCTCGACCCCGGCCTTCCTGGTGCTGGGGGTCGCAGCGGTCGCAGGCGTCGCCGGCAACGTGCTGCAGCACGGGGTGCTCTTCGTCCCCGCCAAGCTCGCGCCCAGCTTTTCCAAGCTCAACCCCATGGAGGGGTTCCAGCGCCTGTTCGGCGCGGACAACCTGATCAGCTTCGCCAAGAGCCTGTTCAAGCTGGTCGCCATGGCGGCCGTGGTGGTGATGGTGCTCAAGCCCCGCACCGCCGCCCTGGCGGGGCTGTCCTGGCTCGGCCCCACCGCCATCCTGCCCCTGTCCATGGAGGTGCTGAACGCGCTGCTGCTGGCCGGGGTGCTGGTCTTCGCGGTGTGCGCGGGCGTGGACGTCTTCATCCAGCGCCTGCGCTTCACCCAGAAGATGCGCATGAGCCGCGAGGACCTGAAGCACGAGGCGAAGGATAGCGAGGGCGACCCCCAGATCAAGGCGCGCCTGAAGCAGCAGCGCATGGCCCGCGTCAAGAAGCGCATGATCCAGAACGTGCCCAAGGCGACGCTGGTGATCATGAACCCCACCCACTTCGCCGTGGCGCTTCGCTACGTCCAAGGCGAGACGCCGGCCCCCATCTGCGTCGCCAAGGGCGTGGACGCGGTCGCCCTGAAGATCCGCGAGATCGCCGAGGCGCACCGGGTCGCGGTGGTGGAGGACCCGCCGCTCGCCCGGGCCCTCTACGCCGTGGTCGAGGTCGACGAGACCATCCCCCGCGAGCACTACCAGGCCGTGGCCAAGGTGGTGGGCTTCGTGCTGGGCGCCTCCCGGCGCCGGGCCCGAACGCTGCGCACCGCCCTGGGCGGCCCCGCGCGATGAGCCTATGATGACCAATGCTTCCTTTTCGCGTCCCGAGTCGGCGAAGGCCGCCCAGGGCAGGCTCCCCAAGGCGTGCAGGCCATGGCCATGACCACCCCCTCGCTTGACGCCGCCCGCAGCGCTGGGCGCCGGCGCATCGACCCTCTCTCCATCGCCGCGGCGGTCTTCTTCCTGCTGGCCATCGCCGCGGCGGGCTACCCGGCCTTCCGGGCAGGCCCGACGACGGGCCCCGGCCTGCTGCTGCTGATGGGGCTGGCGGGGGTGGCGTTCGCGGGCATCTACGCCTTCGCCAGCAGCGAACCGCGGCGGGCCCTGGCCTCGGACGACGGGCTGCACGCCCTGGTGGACGCCCTGGCCGAACCCGCCGCCGTCACCGCGGCCGACGGGCGGCTGGTCAGCTTCAACATCGCCTGGCGCAATGAGGCCGGGGTGGTGCGCCGCCTGGCCCGGGAGGGCGCGGCCGGCAAGGCGCTCTACGC
>CAXUEN010000119.1:0-935 GCA_964249945.1 uncultured Caulobacteraceae bacterium
GACCTGGACGAGACGGTCAGCCCGGTGGAGGCCGACCTCGGCTTCGCCATCTCCAGGAAGCGGCGTGAGCGCGGCGACATCCCCGGCGCCTCGCGTCTCGAGGCCGAAGCCGCTGGCGGACTCTCCCGGGTCCGCGTGGGGCTGCGGGTGCTGGCCGGCGCCTCGGCGCGCGAGGGGGCCGAGATCGCCGATGACGGGCGGGTGATCGGCCGCGTCACCAGCGGCGGCTTCGGCCCGACCTTGGCGGGGCCCATCGCCCTCGGCTTCGTGCCGCCCCAGTACCGCGCGCCGGGCACGGCGCTGCAGGTGATGGTGCGTGGCCGCGCGCTTCCGGCGGAGGTGGTCGCCACTCCCTTCGTGCCCCACCGCTACGACCGCAAGCCCATCCCGGCGAATAGCTGAGGACCCAAGTCATGCGCTACCTGCCCCTCACCGAAGCCGACCGGACCAACATGCTGGCCGCCATCGGCGCGCCGTCCATCGACGCCTTGTTCGAGTCCGTCCCACCGGACCTGCTCCTGGCCGATCCTGTCGATCTGCCCGCCCACCAGGGCGAACTGGGTGTGGAGCGGGCGCTGTCGCGCCTGGCGGCGAAGAACACCGCTGCGGGGTCGGTCCCCTTCTTCTGCGGCGCGGGCGCCTATCGCCACCACGTGCCGGCGACCGTGGACCACCTGATCCAGCGCTCGGAGTTCCTGACGAGCTACACTCCCTATCAGCCCGAGATCACCCAGGGCACGCTGCAGGCGGTGTTCGAGTTCCAGACCCAGGTGGCCGCGCTTACCGGCATGGAGGTGGCCAACGCCTCCATGTACGACGGCTCCACCGCCGCGGCGGAAGCCGTGCTGATGGCCTCGCGGATCACCCGCCGGGTGAAGGCCGTGCTGTCCCCGGGCCTGCACCCGCACTACGCCGACACCATCTACACCCTGGCC
>CAXUEN010000119.1:945-7192 GCA_964249945.1 uncultured Caulobacteraceae bacterium
GTGGACGACGAGGCCGCGGTGCTCTCCCACATCGACGCCGACACCGCCTGCGTGGTGGTGCAGACTCCGAACCTCTTCGGCACGGCCACCGATGTCTCCGCCATTGCCGAGGCGGCGCATGCCGCCGGGGCCCTGCTGATCGTGGTGGTGACCGAGGCGGTGTCGCTGGGCCTGCTGAAATCGCCCGGCGAGATGGGGGCCGACATCGTAGTGGGCGAGGGCCAGTCGATCGGCAACGGGCTGAACTATGGCGGTCCCTATGTCGGGCTGTTCGCCACTCGGGAAAAGTACGTGCGCCAGATGCCCGGTCGGGTCTGCGGCCAGACGGTGGACGCCGCAGGCGCCAGGGGCTTCGTGCTGACCCTGTCCACCCGCGAGCAGCACATCCGCCGCGACAAGGCGACCTCCAACATCTGCACCAATTCAGGCCTGTGCGCCTTGGCCTTCACCATCCACATGACGCTGCTGGGCCAGGTAGGCCTGCAGCGGCTGGCGAGGCTGAACCACCAGCAGGCCCGCAAGCTGAAGGCGGCGGTGGAGGCGATTCCGGGCGTGGAGGTGCTCACCCCGCGCGTCTTCAACGAGTTCGCCGTACGCCTGCCTTCTGCCGCCAATCCCGTGGTGGAGAGGCTGGCCGCCAAGGGCGTGCTCGCCGGCGTGCCGATCAGCCGCCTGGCGCCTGGGTCCGGCCTGGACGACGTGCTGCTGCTCGCCGCCACCGAGACCACGACCGACGAGGACATCGCGGCCCTGGCCGCTGCGCTGAAGGAGAGCTTCTGATGAGCGCCAGCCCCGGACCCATTCGCCCCGCCGGCCGTCCCGAAGCCCCGGGTGGGGCCGCCGTCCACCTCGCCACCGACAAGCCCGCCAGCCTGACCGGCGCGCGGGGCCTGCTGCAGGACGAGAAGCTGATTTTTGAACTCGACGGCTGGGACAAGACCGGCGTCGACATGCCGGAGCCCGAAGACGGCTTCGGCGCCTCGGACCTGGGCGACCTGGTCCGCGCCGGGTCGATCGGCCTGCCGGGCCTGTCGGAGCCCGAAACAGTGCGCCACTACGTGCGCCTGTCGCAGAAGAACCACGCCATCGACCTGGCGCTCTATCCGCTGGGCTCCTGCACCATGAAGCACAACCCGCGCCTGAACGAGCGCATGGCGCGCCTGCCGGGCTTCGGCGACATCCACCCGCTGCAGCCGCTGTCCACCGTCCAGGGCGCCTTGGAGCTGATGGACGAGCTCAGCCACTGGCTGGTGACCATGACCGGAATGACCGCGGTGGCGCTCTCGCCCAAGGCCGGGGCGCACGGCGAGCTGTGCGGCCTACTGGCCATCCGCGCGGCGCATGAGGCCCGCGGAGACGCCCGGCGCAAGGTGCTGGTGCCCACCTCCGCCCACGGCACCAACCCCGCCACCGCCGCCCAGGTCGGCTATGCAGTGGAGGAGATCGCCCAGACGCCGGATGGCCGGGTCGACCTGGCGGACCTTCAGGCCAAGCTGGGTCCGGAGGTCGCGGCCATCATGGTCACCAACCCCAACACCTGCGGCTTGTTCGAGAGCGAGATCGTGGAGATCGCCCGCCTGACGCACGCGGCCGGCGCCTACTTCTACTGCGACGGGGCCAACTTCAACGCCATCGTGGGGCGGGTGCGGCCGGGCGACCTCGGCGTCGACGCCATGCACATCAATCTGCACAAGACCTTCTCCACGCCCCACGGCGGCGGCGGCCCAGGGGCCGGACCCGTGGTGCTTTCGGCGGCCCTGGCGCCCTTCGCGCCATTGCCCTGGATCACCCACGGCGAGGGAGGATACGGCCTGCGCGAGCACGAGGAGCGCGCCGCCGACCGGCCGCAGAGCTTCGGCCGCATGTGCGCCTTCCACGGCCAGATGGGCATGTTCGTGCGCGCCTACGCCTACATGCTGAGTCATGGCTCCGACGGTCTGCGCCAGGTCTCCAGCGACGCGGTGCTGAACGCCAACTACCTGAAGGCGCGGCTCGCCGATGTCATGACCCCGGCGTTCGAGGGCTATTGCATGCACGAGGCCCTGTTTGACGACCGCTGGCTGGCCGATACAGGGGTGAGCACGCTCGACGTGGCTAAGGCCATGATCGACGAGGGCTTCCATCCCATGACCATGTACTTCCCCCTCGTCGTGCATGGCGCCATGCTGGTCGAGCCCACCGAGACGGAATCCAAAGCCGAGCTGGACCGCTTCGTGGAGGCCATGCGCGCTCTGGCGCAGGCGGCCAAGGCGGGCGATACGGAACGCTTCAAGGGCGCACCCTTCCATGCGCCGCTCCGCCGCCTCGATGAGACGGCCGCGGCCCGGAAGCCGAAGCTCAAATGGGCGGCGGCCTGACCGCCGCCCTCAGGAGGACCGCCATGACCCTGTCGATGCACCAAGCGTCCGTGCCGATGTTCGTCCATACCCTAAGGGCGCTGTCCGCCATCCTCGGCAAGGCTCAGGCCGAGGTCGAAGGCGGCCGGATGCAGGAGGCCGAGCTGATGGCCGCTAGCTTGGCGCCCGACATGTTCCCCCTGTCGCGCCAAGTCCAGATCGCGACCGACATGGTCAAGAACGGCGTCTCCCGCCTAGCCGGCCACGAGGCTCCGGCGTGGCCCGACGAGGAGAAGAGCCTGGCTGAGCTGCGCGATCGGATCACCAAGGCGGTGGATTACCTGCTCGGCGTCCCGGCCGCCCAGGTGGACGGCAGCGAGGATCGCGACATCCACCTGAGCTTCCAGGGCGGCGCGATCACCATGGACTTCAAGGGACAGGCCTACCTGCTCCACTTCGTCATCCCGAACTTCTTCTTCCACGCCACCACGGCCTACGACATCCTGCGCCACAAGGGCGTGGCCCTGAGCAAGCGGGACTTCATAGGCGAGTCCTGACATGCCTCACCTTCCCCTGCCGAAACCCGTCAGCTCCGCCCTCGACCTCATCGGCCACACGCCCATGCTGGAGTTGCACGGCTTCGACACGGGTTCCTGCAAGCTGTTCCTGAAGCTCGAGAACACCAATCCCGGCGGCTCGATCAAGGACCGCATCGCGTTGACCATGATCGAGGCGGCGGAGAAGGACGGGCGCTTGAAGCCCGGCGGCACCATCATTGAGGCCACGGCCGGCAACACCGGCCTGGGCCTGGCCCAGGTCGGCATTCTGAAGGGCTACCGCCTGATCCTGGTAGTGCCCGACAAGATGAGCCGCGAAAAGATCCAGCACCTGCGGGGTCTCGGCGTGGACGTGCGCCTCACCCGCTCCGACGTCGGCAAGGGCCATCCGGAATACTACCAGGACATCGCCGAGCGGATCGCGGCGGACACAGAGAACTCGGTGTTCATCAACCAGTTCGCCAACCCCGCCAATCCGCTGGCGCACGAGACCACCACCGGTCCTGAAATCCTCGAGCAGATGGACGGCGACGTGGACGCGGTGGTCTGCGGCGTGGGCTCCGGGGGCACCCTGACGGGCCTCGGCCGCTTCTTCGCCCGCGCCTCGCCGAAAACGCAGATGATCATCGCCGATCCCGTCGGCTCGATCCTCGCCCCCTTGATCAACGACGGCGAAGCGGTGGAGCCCGGGTCCTGGGTGGTGGAGGGCATAGGCGAGGACTTCATCCCGCCCAACTGCGATCTGAGCTTCACCCATAAGGCCTACGCGGTCAGCGACAGCGACAGCATGGCGGCGGCGCGCGAACTGCTGCGGGTGGCGGGCGTGCTCGGCGGCTCCTCCTCCGGCACCCTGCTGGCGGCGGCGCTGCGCTACTGCCGCGACCAGACCGAGCCCAAACGGGTAGTCACCTTTGTCTGCGACACCGGCTCCAAGTACCTGTCAAAGATGTTCAACGACTATTGGCTGGCCGACCAGGGCTTGGCCGAGCGCCCGATGCACGACAACCTCAGCGACCTGATCTCGCGCCGGGCGGGGGAAGGCGGGGTGGTGACCGTGAGCCCGGAGGACACCCTGCTCACCGCCTACAATCGCATGCGGACGGCGGACGTCTCCCAGCTTCCCGTGCTGAAGGACGGCCGCCTGGTGGGCCTGCTCGACGAGAGCGACATCCTGTTCGCCGCCGAACGCGAGAGCGAACGCAAGGAGCGCTTCGCCAGGCCGGTCTACACCGCCATGGCCACCCGTCTGAACACCATCCAGGTGCGCGAGCCGCTGGAGTCCCTGCTGCCGGTTTTCGAGCGCGACGAGGTGGCGCTGGTGATGGAAGGCCGCGAGTTCTTGGGCGTGATAACCCGGATCGACCTGATCAACCACCTGCGCCGGACCTAGCTGTCGCAAGCCAACGGGCGGCGGCGGGGCGGAACCTGCTGCGCCAAGGCCCGCTCATGGCTGCATGATCCGCCCTCAGGACCTGCTCTGCCCGCGGCCCGAGGGGCTCTACTGCGCGCCGGGCGACTTCTACATCGACCCCGTCCGGCCCGTGGCGCGGGCTGTGATCACCCACGGCCACGCTGACCATGCGCGCTCCGGCCACGGCGCGGTGCTGGCCACCCCGGCCACCCTGGACATCATGCGCGTGCGCTACGGCGAGGACTTCGCCGCCGAGACCCAGGCTGCGCCCTATGGCGAGAGCGTCCACAGGAACGAGGTCGAGGTCACCCTGGCTCCGGCGGGGCACGTGCTGGGTTCGGCCCAGGCGGCGGTGCGCTGGCGAGGCCTGAGCATCGTGGTGTCCGGCGACTACAAGCGGCGCCCCGACCCGACCTGCGCGCCGTTCGAGCCGGTGGCGTGCGAGGTCTTCGTCTCCGAGGCCACCTTCGGCCTGCCGGTGTTCTGCTTTCCGCAACCCGAGGCCGAGATCGCCCAGCTGCTCGACTCCGTGGCGCGTTTCCCCGAGCGGGCGCACCTGGTGGGGGCCTATGCGCTGGGCAAGGCGCAGCGCATCATCCGCCTGCTGCGCCTGGCCGGCCACGACGCGCCCATATACGTGCACGGCGCCCTGCTAAAGCTCAACACGCTGTACGAGGCGCACGGCGTGCCGCTGGGGCGGCTGGAGCCGGCGACGGGCGTAGCCAAGGCCGCGCTGAAGGGCGCGGTCGTGGTGGCGCCGCCTTCCACCCTGCAGGACCGCTGGTCGCGCCGCTTTCCCGATCCCGTCACCGCGTTCGCCAGCGGCTGGATGCGGGTGCGCGCGCGCGTGCGTCAGAAGGGGGTGGAACTGCCCCTGATCATCTCCGACCACGCCGACTGGAGCGAGCTCACCGCCACCGCCGCGGAGCTGAGCCCCGGCGAACTGTGGATCACTCACGGGCGCGAGGAGGCCCTGGCCCGCTGGGCCGAGCTACAGGGCTTGGCCGCCCGCCCCCTGCGGCTGGTGGGCTACGAGGACGAGGAGGACGACTGAGGCTTCTCCTGGATCGCCCGGGGCGTCAGATCGCCTGCGATCCCCGCTCGCCGGTTCGGATGCGGATGACGTCGGTCAGGTCGGACACGAAGATCTTGCCGTCGCCGATGCGCCCGGTCCGGGCGGCGTTGACCAGCGCCTCGACCACGCGCTCCACATCGTCGTCGGCCACCGCGACCTCGATCTTCATCTTGGGCAGGAAGTCGACCACGTATTCCGCGCCGCGATAGAGTTCCGTATGGCCCTTCTGCCGGCCATAGCCCTTGGCCTCCAATACGGTCATGCCTTGCACGCCGATGTCCTGCAGGGCCTCCTTCACCTCGTCGAGCTTGAACGGCTTTATGACGGCTTCGATCTTCTTCATTTTTCGGTGTGGTCCGTGAGCCTTGTCCGGCGTTCTCCCCGGACGGCGGGTTTAGCACCGGGTGAGACCGACGCCAAAGCGAGGTGGGCGCGAGCATGATGCAGCGAGGCTCCGGGCGTGAAATCCTCACGGTGGCGGAGATGGGCGCCGCCGACCGTGTGGCCGAAGCGGCCGGCGTGTCCGTGTCTGCGCTGATGGAGCGGGCCGGCGCGGCGGTGGCCGAGGCGGTCCAGGCCCGTCGAGCGCCCGCGCCCGTGCAGGTGCTCTGCGGTCCGGGGAACAACGGCGGTGACGGCTTCGTGGCCGCACGGCGGCTACGGGCGGCGGGCTGGCCGGTCACCGTGGCCGTCAGCGTCCCCGGCCGGTTGACGGGGGCGGCGGCCGCGGCTGCGGCGGAGCAGTTCGACCTTAAGGGCAGCGTGCTCGGCTTCGTCTCGGCGATGCTCTCGCTGCTCGGCTACGACGCGCTGCGGGCGATCTCGACGCGGGCGCTGCGTAAGGTCGAGCCGGACATTCCTTCGAACG
>CAXUEN010000120.1:0-6294 GCA_964249945.1 uncultured Caulobacteraceae bacterium
CTCCGGCCCCATCCTGCCGCGCACCGAGGCGGGCCCGGCCGGCCTGCCGGGCGCCACCGCCCAGACGCTGGCCTACGGCGCCGACCTGCCCGGCGAGTGGTGGACCCTGTTCCACAGCCTGGAACTCGACCAGCTGGTCGCCGAGGCGCTGCACGCCAACCCCGACCTCGACTCCGCCCGCGAGGCGCTGAAGGCCGCCCAGGCGTCGCTGCGCGCGGAGCGCGGCGGCCTGCTGCCCGCCGCCGAGATCAACGGCCAAGCCAGCCGGGAGAAGGACAGCAACACGCTGTCCCCCACCCTGAACGCGCCGATCTCGATGTTCAGCCTCTACACGGTGCAGCTGGCCATCGCCTATTCGCCCGACGTGTTCGGGGGCGTGCGCCGGGGGATCGAGAACTCCGCGGCCCTGGCCGAGCAGCAGCGCTACGAGCTGGAAGCCAGCTACCTGACGATCACCACAAACGTGGCCAACGCCGCCATCACCGCGGCCGGCCTGCAGGCCCAGATCGACGCCTACCAGCGCCTGGTGGACATCGACCGCTCGCTGCTCGCTCTATACGGCCAGGAGAAGGCTCTGGGCCAGCTCGCCCGCGCCGACGTGATCGCCCAGGAAGCGGCGCTGGCGCAGGCCGAGGCCCAGCTGGCTCCGCTCCGCCGCCAGCTCGCCCAGACCTACGACCAGCTGGCGGTCCTCACCGGCCGCACGCCCGCCGAGTTCGCCCACGCGCCCCTGCACCTAGCCGACCTCACCCTGCCCGACACCCTGCCCGTCAGCCTGCCGTCGAAGCTGGTGGACCAGCGCCCGGACGTCCGCGCGGCGGAGGCCAATCTGCACGCCGCCAGCGCCGCGGTAGGCGTCGCAGTCGCCGCACGCCTTCCGTCCATCACGCTCAACGCCAACGGCGGCGGCGCCTCCACCAGCATCGGGTCGATCCTGACCAACGGCAACCAGTTCTGGACGCTCGCCGGCGGCTTCGCCCAACCGGTGTTCGAAGGCGGCCAGCTGCTGGCCAAGCAGCGCCAGGCCGAGGCCGAGTACGCCCAGGCCCGCGCCCAGTACCGCTCCACCGTGCTCACCGCCTTCCAGAATGTCGCCGACGCCCTGCACGCGGTCCAGATCGACGCCGAGGCCCTGCGCGCCACCGCCTCCGCCGAACGCGCCACCCTGCAGGCCCTGAGCCTCGCCCAGGCCCAGCAACGCCTGGGCCAGGTCTCCGGCGTCCAGGTGCTGGGGGTGGAACAGAGCTACCGCCTCACCGTCCAGGCCGAGGCCCAGGCCCAGACCGCCCGCTACGCCGACACCGTGGCCCTGTTCCAGGCGCTTGGCGGCGGCTGGTGGAATCGCAAGGACGGCTAGGACCTGGGCTCATCCTCACCATCTGCGATGGGAAGGTCACATACCCCTCAGCTCCGCCCCGGCGGGAACGTCGCCTGGCTGACCACCTTGGGATCGTCGTGCAGGCGCAGGTAGAGCAGCCGTCCCGTCCCGGCATGCGGGACCGACAACAGGTGGCCCGGATAGCCTTCGGGCACCCGTGCGGCATGGTCGAAGGCTGGATCGCCCGAGACCGCATCGAGCAGGAACAGATCGTCGCCGTCCAGCTCGCAGACGCGTCCCTCATGACACCTCAGCTCCCGCAGGCTCGGAAGGCGGACCAGGACGCCGAGGGGGGTCCAGTCGCTTGCGGCGCCGTCTTGCACCAAGCGGAACTGCAGCGGCCCGAAGGTCGAGGCGCCAAAGGCCCGGGCGGTGTCCAGGGTGGCCAGCAGCACCTGGGGATCCTCCCGGGTCAGGCCGCTGGAGGGCGTCAGGGTGGCGAGCACTGTCCCGTCGGCGGCGCCTACCTCCACCGACTCGCGTCCGTCCAGGCGCATGGGCGGCTGCACCCGCACGGAGAAGGTGAGCTGGGCGCCCCGGGAGATTTCGTCCGGGTCGCCGAGCCGGATGGCGGCCGAGCCGCCCGGCAGGCCCGCCTGGGCGCTCTTGCCGAGGAGGGCGATCTGCGGCCGGGGCGCGTCCACCGCGGTCTTCAGCCTGACGCTCCGCCCGTCCTTCAGCGTCACCCGGGCGGGCAGGGTCTGGCCGACCTTCAGCCTGCCGAGATCGGCGGCGTCCGTCGTCGCGAGCGACAGCAGGTCGCCGCCCCCGCTGGAGGTGAGCGCGCCGGGGGTGAAGTCCGCGCCACCGAAGCTCAGGCCCGCCACCTCGTCCAGCCGGCTGCCCTTCAGCACGCCGCCCTGGTCGCCGGCGTGGAAGGCGAAGCTCTCCAAACGGCCGGCCTCGGCATAGGCGCGCAGCGGCACGGCGTCGGCGTCCTTCATGCCCGACTGGCGCACCAGCAGGGTCATCGGGCCCGGCTCGGCGCCGCCCAGCGGGACCACGGCGGTGATCTGCTCGGGCGCCTCGGACTTCCAGCTTACTGGCAGGGCCACGCCCGAGGGCTGCTGCAGCACCACGCTCTCCACGCAGGACGCCGCCGCACCCTGCAGGTGCACGGTGTCGTCGCGGCCGACCACCAGGGCCTGCTCGTCGTCGGGCGCCAGTCGCCAGGGCGATGCTCGCGCGGTCTGCAGGTGGAAGGCCGGGCCGTCGAAGGGCTCGAAGCCCCAGTAGCCGTGCAGCGAGCCGTCCACTGCGTCGCCGAGGTCGGCCGGATCGACGCCGCGGGTGTCGACGATGAAGCCGCCCTTCTCCGCATCGGCCCGGACCGGCAGGTCGAAGGTCTTGCCGTCCTTGCCGTGCACCCGCACCACCATGTCGTGGGCGTAGTGGGTGGAGTAGGCCAGCGGCGCGCCCTCTACAGGCAGCAGCAGGTCGGTGCGCTCGGCGCAGAACACCGCCTTCGGATCGACGGGGCGGAGCGGGGGCGACTGTGCAGGGGCGATCGCAGGAAGGGCCGCCACCAGCACCGATTGGGGGGTGTGGAACGAGGGCGCGGCGTTCAGCACCAGCGACAGCCGGTCGTCCTTGGCTGTCGCGATGGCCGGGATGTATTGGTACTGGGCCGTGCTGAACGATTGCAGGATGCGCACCACGTCGAAGGCCGCGGCCACATAGGCGCTGGAATAGCCGAAATTGGCCACCGGTGACGCGGTGAGTTGTAGCGCTAGGTCGGCAGGCGCCCCCGAGGTCAGGGCCTCGGCGATCGAGGCGCTGTGGCCGTCGTTCAACACCAGGGCGTCCTGCCCCTGGGTCAGGCAGGCGGCCTGCAGTTCGGGCATCTTCTGGAAGCAGTCGGTGTCCAGCTTCACCGTCAGGCTGCGCGCCAGCAGCGGCGAGACGGTCTTCAGCCGATCCGGGTCGGTGGGGTCTGCGATGCGCACCGCGGCCAGGAAGGCGTCCAGGCGCGAGCGGTCCAGCGAGGCCTGGTTCAGGTCCTGGGAGGCGCGCACGAAGGCGCCCGGCCGGCCGCGCACCGCCCCCAACAGGGTCTTGAAGTCGCCGCCGGTCTGGGGCGCCAGGAAGACCACCACCTGCTCGGCGTCCGCAGGCACGATGAGCTTCAGCCCGTCCCGGCCCTTGCGGGTCCAGGTCTCGGCCCGGGCGAACCACTCGTCCGGCGGCGGGTTGGTGGCGCCGCGCAGGAAGGCGGCCACCAGGAGGTAGTGGACGGACTGGCTCGGCGGCAGGTCGGCCCTGATGGAGACGACGTCGCCGGGGCTGAGGTTCGGGACCTCGCTGATCGGCAGGGTCGCGCCGGCATGGGCGACGCTGACCTGCAGGGTGGGGCCGGCCAGGTCGAAGGGCGCGGTGTCGGCGGCGCACGCCAGGGCGGGGGCCAGCAGGCCGGCGCACAGACATGCCGAGAATAGGCGATTGATCATCTCGTCCTCGCCGGCCTGCAGGCGCCCAGCCGTCGGCGCAACGGCTCACGGCCGCTCTTCGCTCCGACGCGGTGGCTACGCCCACTTCGTGGCGACAACATGCTTGGGCGTGCGGCGGTGATGGCTTGCAGAGCCCCGACGGCTGTGCTCGGCTCCTCGGCCAGGAGCCCACCATGCGTCTATCCGGTCTCGCCCTTCTGGGCGCCCTGCTCGCCGTCCCCCTCGAGGCGTCGGCGACATGGGCGGCCCAGACCTATGAGCTGCAGGCCACGCCTTCCACCGTGGCCTGGGGCAACTATGACGCCGCCGCCAAGGCCGTGCTGCACATCCACTCAGGCGACACGGTGGTGTTCCATACCCTGCTGACCTCCAGCCCTACCGCGCTGGAGAAGGCCGGCGTCGCGCCCGCCGCGGTGGAGCAGAGCCTTCGCACCGTGTTCGACCAGGTGCACGACCGTGGCCCTGGCGGCCACATCCTCACCGGCCCCGTCTCGATCGAGGGGGCCGAGCCCGGCGACACCCTGGAGGTGCGCATCCTCAAGGTCGATCTGGCCATCCCCTACGCCTACAACGGCTTCCGCTACGGCGCGGGCTTCCTGACCGACGACTTTCCCTATGCGCGCATGAAGATCATCCCGCTGGACCGCGACAGGATGCTCGCCCACTTCGGTCCTGGGATCGACATCGCCCTGCACCCCTTCTTTGGCAGCATGGGCGTGGCCCCGCCGGCCGCCTTCGGCCGCTACGACAGCGCGCCCCCCACCATCATCGGCGGCAACATGGACGACAAGGCCCTGGTGGCGGGTACGACGCTCTACCTGCCGGTGCACGCGTCCGGCGCCCTGTTCGAGGTAGGCGACGGCCACGCCGGACAGGGCAACGGCGAGGTGGACATCACCGCCATGGAGACCTCCCTGGTGGGGACGCTGCAGTTCGTGCTGCACAAGGGCCAGAAGCTCGACTACCCCCGCGCCGAGACCCCGACGGCCTACATCTCCATGGGCTTCGACGACGACCTGAGCCGCGCCGCGCGCAAGGCGACCCTCAACATGATCGACTTCCTTGTGGCGGAAAAGCACATGACCCGCGACGACGCCTACATGCTGGTCAGCGTCGCCGGCGACGTGGAGATCACCGAACTCGTTGACCGCAACAAGGGCGTCCACGTGGAGATGCCCAAGGCGGTGTTCGGGCGGTAGGATGTCCTCCTCCCCTCAGCTCACGCAGGGGGCGAGCGAAGGTCACAGTGCGTGCAGCTTGACCGGCAGTGTCTTGTAGCCGCGCACGAAGGTGGAGAAGACGCGGGTCGGTTCGCCCACCACCTCGATGTGGCTGAAGCGCTTCAGGATCTCCTCCCAAATGATCTTCAGCTGCAGTTCGCCGAGGCGATTGCCGACACAGCGGTGGATGCCGAAACCGAAGCTGAGGTGCTGGCGCACTCGCGGGCGGCCGATCCAGAAGTCGTTCGGGCGCTCGATCACGTCCTCGTCACGGTTGCCCGAGACGTACCACATCACGACCTTCTCGCCCGCCCGGATGGTCTTGCCGCCGACCTCCACGTCGCGCTTGGCGATTCGGCGCATGTGGGCCAGCGGCGTCTGCCAGCGCAGCGTCTCCGACACCATGTTGGGGATCATGGACCGGTCGGCCTTCAGCGCCTCGTACTGGTCCAGGTTCTGGTTGAGGGCCAGCACGCTGCCAGTGATGGAGTTGCGGGTGGTGTCGTTGCCGCCCACGATCAGCAGGATCAGGTTCCCGAGGTATTCCATCTGGTCCATGTTCCGCGTGGATTCGCCGTGCGCCAGCATGGAGATCAGGTCTGGACGCGGCGGGGCGTTCACCCGCTCGTTCCAGAGCTGCATGAAGTAGCCGACGCACTGCATCAGCTCGGCGCGGCGCTGCTCCTCGCTCTCCACGATGCCGCTCTCCGGCGTCGCGGTAGCCACGTCGGACCAGCGGGTCAGCTTTCGGCGGTCTTCCTGGGGGAAGTTGAACAGGTTGGCCAGCGTCATGCTGGTCAGCTCGATGGAGACCTTGTCGACCCAGTCGATCTCCTCGCCCACCGGCAGGGCGTCCAGGATCTGGCCGGCGCGCTCGCGGATCAGGGGCTCCATGGCGGCCAGGTTAGGGCCGGCGACGATGGGGCTGACCACCTTGCGTTGGGCGTCGTGCTTGGGTGGATCCATGGCGATGAACATGGGCAGCTTGAAGTCGTCTTCGGCTTCCGCGATGGTGATGTTGGGCTCGGACGAGAAAGTCTCGTGGTTGGTGTCCACCGCCATGATGTCGTTATACTTGGTCAGCGACCAATAGGGGCCGAACCTGTGCTCGGCGGTATAGTGGACGGGGTCTTCCTTGCGCAGCCGCTCGAAGTAGCCCAGCTCTACGCCCTGCTCGAAGGCTTCCGGCCGGGCCGGATTCAGCATGTCCAGCGGCAGCGAGTAGGGATCGGGGACGGCGGCGCTGAAG
>CAXUEN010000120.1:6304-7141 GCA_964249945.1 uncultured Caulobacteraceae bacterium
CATGTGTCCTCCCGAGATCGGTCCCGTGACGACGCGGCGGGACGCGGCTTTCCCTAAACGTCAACCTAGCGCGGACGGGCGTGCCTGTCTTGGGATTTCAGGGCGCCTTCACGCTGGCGAGGTAGGCGATCAGGTCGGCGCGGGTCTTGGCGTCGCCTACCGCGACCGGCATGGCGGTGCCGGGCACAAGCGTGGAGGGGCCAGCCAGGAAGCGATCGAGGTTTGCGGGCGTCCAGACCAGCTTAGAGGCCTTCAGCGCGTTGGTATAGCCGAACCCGGGCGCAGAGGCCGCCGTGCGCCCCACCACGCCCGCGAGCGGCGGCCCCTGCCCCGCCTCGCCCTCGTCCGGACCGGCGCTGTGGCAAAGCCCGCAGCGGGCGGCGAACACCTGCTTGCCGTGCGCCGCATCGCCGGGCGCCTGGGCCCAGGCCTGCACGGCGATCGCGAGCAGTGCGCAGAGCGCCAGAGTGCAAAGGCGAGCGAGCATGCGATCCTCAAGGCGCGATCTGCGTTTGGCTTCGAGTGTGGCAGGCCGGGCCACTTGGCAAGAGGCGATCTGATCGTGTTCACCACCGGGCGGACGGCGGCGGTTCTGGGCCTGCTGGGGCTGGCGGCCGCGTGGCCCACCCTCTCCATCGCGCAAGGCTCCGCGCCCGTTCGTACCGGGACGGCGGCGTTCGGGGACTGGCGCGCGGACGCGCCGGGGGTGTGGCGGCGGATCGAGGTGAAGGATCTCCCCGTCCCCTTCGCCACCCGGTCGGCGACCAACAGCTCCAGCGTTGCGCCCAGGCCCGCGAACGCGGCGACCGCCAGTTGCGCTCGATCGTCGCCGGACTC
>CAXUEN010000121.1:0-7118 GCA_964249945.1 uncultured Caulobacteraceae bacterium
CGAGCTTGGTCAGCTTGAACGCCTTGCCCACGAAGCGGGTGGAGGGCAGGTGCGGGCCGCGGCAGAGGTCCTGCCAGGCGCCCTGGTGGTAAACGGTGATGGTCTCGCCTTCGGGCAGGTCGGCGATGATCTCAGCCTTGTAGGTCTCGCCCATGGCGGTGAACCGCGCCGTGGCGGCCTCGCGGCTCAGCACCTCCCGGGTGATCTTCTCGTCCCGGTCGACGATCTCGCGCATCTTGGCTTCGATCCGGGCCAGATCGTCCAGGTGGAAGGGCTCGTCCCGGGCGAAGTCGTAATAGAAGCCGTCCTCAATGGACGGGCCGATGGTCACCTGGGTGCCGGGGAACAGCTCCTGCACCGCCTCGGCCATGAGGTGGCTGGCGTCGTGGCGGATCGTGTCCAGCAGGGCCGGGTCGTCGCGGGTGAGTATCTCGAGCTTGCCGCCGCGCTCCAGCGGGCGGTCGAGGTCGAGCATGTGGCCGTCCAGCCGCACGACGGCGGCCTTCTTGGCCAGGGACTTGGACAGGCCCTCCGCGATGGTCCGACCGGTCACACCTTCGGCGAAGTCTCGGACGGCGCCATCGGGGAACTGCAGTTGGATCATGCTTCACACTTCATGGCCGCAGGCGCCGCCGGCGGTGGATCGTAGCCAGTGTCGCCCAGCGGGCGGCAACGGCAAACCCGCTTCAAGGCCAGCCACCCGCCCTTCGCCGGCCCGTGGCTGACGAGCACCGCCGCCGCATACTCCGAACAGGACGGCAGAAAGCGGCAACTGCGTGGCAGCCAGGGCGAAATCGCGCCCTTGTAGAGGCTCAGACTGCCCCGGACCAGCCGGCGGTAAGCATCAGCCACCCAGACGCCCTCGTGCTGCTTCGATCGGTTCCGCGCGGCCCGAGGCGGCGTCGACGGCGCAACTGACGGATTAACATGGGTTTAAGCGGAGAGCCACCCCAGGCTCTGCCGACGCATTTTGGGTGCGGATATGGCGTTTGATCCTGCAAAACGGCCGGGCTTTTCTCCTTCCCCCGCTTACGCAGGGGGAGAGAAGCGGCCTCAGCTCGCCCTCTCCGCCGCCTCTGTCGCCGCCTCGAACGCCAGCAGGGTGGAGGCGTGGCGGGCGGGGAACTCGCGCACCTGCTGCAGCACCGCGAGGTCGGCGAAGCGGCCTTCAGGCGGCGCGGCGCCCTCCTTCAGCATGTCGCGGAGCGCGTCGCGGCCGGCGGTGATCTCCTCCACGCTCGCGCCCACGACGTGCTCTCCAAGGATCGCCGCGGCGGCCTGGCCGAGGGCGCAGGCGCGGACGTCCTGGGCGAACTCCGCCACGCGGCCGTCGGCCATGACCACGTCCACCACGATTCGGCTGCCGCAAAGGCGCGAGGTCTTCTCCGAACTCGCCCCCGGCGCCGGCAAGCGCCCGGCGTGGGGCATGTTGGCGGCGAGCCGGAGAATGCGGGCGCTGTAGAGGTCGTCGATCATCGCTTCCAAGCCTCGGTATCCTCGCCGAAGCCCGCCTCGACCCGCGCCTTCATGGCCTCGCAGAAGCCCTGATAAGCCCGACGAAGCGCCTTGCGCCGGGCCTGGGACATCAGCTGCTGGGCCAGCAGGCCCTCGAACAGGGTGCCGTTGGAGAAGATGCAGCCGGCGTCGCTGAGCGCCTCCATCTCGATGTAGCGGACGTGGCGGAGCAGGCCGCCCTGGGTCCGGCGGGTCCAGATCAGCTGGCTGTTGGGGACCCATTCGGCCACCACGCCGGCATAGCTTTCGCTCCGGTCGCCGACCTTCTCCACCAGCTGCAGCTGCTCGCCGATGAGCAGCCGGCCTGAGACGGCCGGATACATCGGGTTCCAGTCCTTCCACGCCGGCAGGTCCGACAGGACGGCCCAGACCTGGGCTGCGGGGCGCGAGACCCCGATGCGGTGTTCGATCTTGAATCCCATGGCGGCCAATATGGTTTGGCGCGCCCTCCCCGCCAACAGGTGACGAAGCGGCCGCGACCGCCTAACTGAGCCGCCATGCCGCCTCGCTCAAAGACCACCGCCCGCGCGCCCATCGCCGCCCTGAAGACGGTGCGCCTGGCCGACGGGCCGGCGCAGCTGTTCGAGGGCGTCGACCTGGCCCTGGAGGCGCGGGTGCGCGCCTGTCTGGTCGGCCGCAACGGGGCGGGCAAGTCCACCCTGATGCGGGTGCTGGCCGGTCTGGTCGCGCCCGACGACGGGGAGCGGTTCGTCCAGCCGGGCCTGCGCATCGCCATGGTGCTGCAGGAGCCCGAGATCACCGGCGACACGCTGGGCGACTACGCCCAGGCGGGCGGCGCGCCCGGCTACCGCGGCGATGCGGAGTTGATGGCCTTCGACCTCGATCCCGAGAAGCCGACCCAGGGCCTCTCTGGCGGCGAGATCCGACGGGCGGCGCTGGCCCGGGCCTTCGCCGAGGAGCCGGACCTGATCCTGCTCGACGAGCCCACCAACCACCTGGACATCTTCGCCATCCAGACCCTGGAGGACCAGCTGTCCGCCTCCCGCGCCGCAGCGCTCATCGTCAGCCACGACCGCGCCTTCCTGGAGCGCGTCACCCAGCGCTGCTTCTGGCTGGCGCACAGGAAGGTCCGCATGCTGGACGAGAGCTTCAAAACTTTCGAGCCCTGGGCCGAGAAGGTGGAGGCCGAGGAGGCCGAGCAGTTCCGCCGCCTGACCAAGGCCATCGAGCGGGAGACCTACACCTTCTACCGCTCCATTACGGCGCAACGCACCCGCAACGAGGGCCGCGCCCGGAACCTGGAAGCCATGCGCCAGAGCCGCGCCGCCGCCATGCGCGACCAGCCGCGCGAGCTGCAGATGGCGGTGGACTCAGGCGAGATGTCCGGCCGAAGGGTGGCGGAGGCGCGCCACGTGGCCAAGGCCTGGGGCGACAAGGCGGTGGTGCGCGACCTTTCCACCCGCATCCTGCGGGGCGACCGGCTGGCCGTCGTCGGGCCGAACGGGGCGGGCAAGACCACGCTGGTGCGCACCCTGCTGGGCGAGATCGCACCCGACTCGGGCACGATCCAGCTCGGCACCAACCTGCAGATCGCCTATCTCGACCAGAGCCGGGCTGAGCTGAACGAGGAACAGACCCTGTGGGAAGTGCTGGCGCCGTCCGGCGGCGACAGCCTGCTCGTGCGCGGCCAGTCCAAGCACGTGGCGGCCTACGCCAAGGAGTTCCTGTTCAAGGACAGCCAGCTGCGCCAACCGGTCCGCACCCTGTCCGGCGGCGAGCGCAACCGCCTGCTGCTCGCCCGCGCCCTGGCCAAGCCCGCCAACCTGATGGTGCTGGACGAACCCACCAACGACCTGGACATGGACACCCTCGACCTGCTCGAGGCCCTCCTGGCCGACTATGACGGCACCCTGATCCTGGTCAGCCATGACCGCGACTTCATCGACCGGCTGGCCACCTCCACCATCGGGCTGGACGGGCGGGGCAACGCCGCCGAGAGCCCCGGCGGCTGGAGCGACTTCAACCGCCAGCACCCCGGCTTCTTCCGAGGCAGCGCCAGCGCGCTCTCGCCGCTGGCCTCGCCGGCCTCCGGCTCCGCGGCGAAGCCGCCTGGACTGCGTCGCCTGGTCAAGCTGTCCTATAAGGATCAGCGTCGTTTGGAGGAGCTCGATCGGCTCATCGCCTCCCTGCCTGGGGAGATCGAGCGGCTGGAAGGCGTGGTGGCCGATCCGGGCCTCTACGCCCGCGACGCAGAGGCCTTCAACGCCACCATGGCCGCCATGGAGAGGGCCCGCCAGACTCTAGCGTCGGCGGAAGCCGACTGGCTGGCCCTGGAGGAGAAGCGGGAGGCGATGGCGTGAGCACCTCGACGCCGACCAGGCGGCGGCTCCTCGCCCTCGCCGCGACCCTCTCGCTGACCGCCTGCTCCAGGCCTATCCAGCCCGCAGAGGCGCCCGGCCGCACCGCCCTCCGCTTCGCCACCGACTGGCGGGCCGAGGCCGAGCAGGGCGGCTTCTTCGAGGCCCTGGCCACCGGCGAGTACGCCCGGCGCGGGCTGGACGTGCGGATCATCCCGGGCGGGGCCGGCGCCAACGTCGCCCAGCTGATCGCCACGGGCGCGGCGGACTTGGGGATAGGCTCCAACAGCTTCGGGGTGATGAACCTCGCCGCCGAGCACGTGCCGGTGAAGGCCGTCATGGCCGCCTTCCAGAAGGACCCCCAGGTGCTGATCGCCCACCCGGGCGGAGGCATCGAGGGACTGGCCGACCTGAAGGGCCATCCCATCCTGCTGTCCGACGCCGCGGTCACCTCGTTCTGGCCGTGGCTGAAGGCCAAGTACGGCCTGACCGACGCCCAGGTGCGCAAGTACAGCTTCAGCACCGCCCCCTTCCTGGCCGACGCCCGGGCGGTGCAGGAGGGCTACGTCACCTCCGAACCTTACACGATCCAGAAGGCGACCGGCCGCGCGCCGGCCGTGTTCCTGCTCGCCGACCAGGGCTATCCCGGCTACGCGGCCATGGTGCTGGCGCCGGACAGGCTGATCGCCTCGAACCCGAAAGCCGTGCAGGCCTTCACGGAGGCGAGCGCGGTCGGCTGGAAAATGTACCTGCAGGGCGACCCCCGTCCCGCCGACGCCCTGATCCTGAAGCTGAACCGGGAGATGACGCCGGACATCCTGGACCAAGCCCGCGCGAAGATGCGCAGCTACGCCCTGGTCAGCGGAGGCGCCGCCGCCCAGGGTGGCGTCGGCGCGATGTCCGACGTTACCTGGAAGCGCTTCTTCGACATGGCTTCAGGCCTCGGCGTCTACCCGAAGGCCCTGGACTACCGCGCCGCCTACACCACCGCCTTCACCGCGAGCCTGCCGTTCGTGGCGCCGGTGCATTGACCCTCTCCCTCAGGGGAGAGGCAGACCACTTAGAACGTGAACGTCGCGGCGGGCTCGAAGCCCGGCAGCATGTGGGGGCTGGAGTCGAACACCTCGCGCCGGGCCAGCAGGCCGTCGTCGCCCCGCATGTACAGGCGCGCCTTGCCCACGGGGCCGCCGCGCTCCACCACGCCGAGCCGGCCGCCGACGGCGATCGCATCGCACCAGGATGGAGGCGTCTTCGGCACGGCCGCCTCGCAGACCAGCACGTCATAGGGGCCGCCGAGGTCGGAGAGCGGCGCCGCCAGCTTTCCAACCACCACCTGGACGTTCAGCCCGTCCAGGGCTCGCGACACCGCATGAGCCGCCTCGTCGCCGGGCAGGCGCAAGGTCACGTTCACGTCCATGTGGGCCAGCAGGGCCGCGGCGTAGGGCGCAGCGATCGCCAGGGCGCGCTCGCCGGGCTCCGGATAGATGGCCTGGAGCAGCTTGGCGACGTCGCGCGGCTCCATGAGATAAAGACCCGGCGCGTACTCCACCGAGGATTCGGCGTAGGCGAGATAGGCCTTGCCGGGCCGGCAGAAGCGCTCGCGGGCGACCACGCGCATGGCGTCCTGGATCGGCAGGTCGGTCACGTCGTTGGTGCGGACCTGGTTCTCCACCATGTTCACGCGCGCGGCCGCGAAATCCATGCTCGCCCGTCCCTCCGGAAACCGCGGGCATATAGGTCACTGCACCCGCCCAAGGCAATGCGGGCCCGTCCTACGAGCGGTAGTCCCCGTTGATCGAGACGTAGCCGTGCGTCAGGTCGCAGGTCCACATGACCGCCGAGCCGTCGCCCACGCCCACGTCCACCGTGATCTCCAGCTCGCGCCGCTTCATGTAGGCGCTCATGGCCGCCTCGTCGTAGGCCGCGGCCACCGCCCCGTGCTCGGCGGCGATCAGTTCGCCGAAGCGCACCGACAGGGCGCTCCGGGCGACCGGCTCGCCGGCGCGGCCAACCGCGGCGACGATGCGGCCCCAGTTGGCGTCCTCCCCCGCCAGGGCGGTCTTCACCAGCGGGCTTTCGCAGATGGTGCGGGCGATGCGCCGGGCGGAGCTGGCGGAGGCGGCGCCCTGCACCCCCACCTTGACGAACTTGCCGGCTCCCTCCCCGTCGCGCACCAGCGATTGGGCGAGCGAGAGCAGGACCGCGCCCAGCGCGGTGCGGAAGCCCTGCAGCCGAGTGTCGTTAGGATCGGCGATCTGGGACGCGCCGGACCGGCCGGTGGCGAACAGCAGCAGGGTGTCGTTGGTGGAGGTGTCGCCATCCACCGTCACCGCGTTGAAGGTCTCCGCCGTCGCGTGGACCAGCAGGTCGTGCAGGACCGCGGGCGTGAGATTGGCGTCGGTGGCCACGAAGCCCAGCATGGTGGCCATGTCGGGCGCGATCATGCCGCTGCCTTTGGCGATGCCGGCGATCCGCACCGTCACGCCATCGATCTCGGCCTCCGCTACTGCGCCCTTGGGAAAGGTGTCGGTGGTCATGATGGCCTGCGCCGCCTCTTCCCACTTGGCGGGATCGAGCGCCACGGTCAGTTCCTGCAGCCGGTTCAGCACCTTCCCGTATGCGAGCGTCACGCCGATCACGCCGGTGGAGGCCAGCATCACCGCGTCCGAAGCGCAGCCGAGTTCCGCGCTCACCGCCTCCGCCACCGCCTTGGCGGCCCGATCGCCCGCCTCGCCGGTGAAGGCGTTGGCGCAGCCGGCGTTGACCATCAGGGCGCGGGCCTCCCCTTGCGTCTGGGCCAGGGCCGCCTTGCACCAGTCCACTGGGGCCGAGCCCACCTTGTTCTGGGTGAAGACGCCGGCGCCGGCGGTTCCCTCGGCGAAACGGAACAGCACCAGGTCAGGCCGGTCGTGCTTGTAGAAGCCGGCCCGGGCGGTGGCGATCTCGACACCCGCGATCTCGCCCATGGCGGGGAAGGCCACCGCGAGTGGGGACACCGTCAGGCCCAGCTTACCGGGACCGGGCTTGCCGGGACCCGACTTGCCGGGAATGGGCGTAGGGACGTCGGTCATGGATTGCGGCTCCTGGGGAGCCCCGATACCGGCTCGCGTCCCGACAGGCCAGCAGGACCTGGAGCCTAAGCCTCACCAGTAGTGGCTCTTACCCGGCCATTCCAAATAGCCGCGCTCGAAAGCGGTGCGGGGCCGCCACACCACCGGCTGAGGCGGACCCTCCAGGGCCCCCAGGGTCTCATAGCTGAGATAGCCGCGGTGCTCGATGTGGCGC
>CAXUEN010000122.1:0-7110 GCA_964249945.1 uncultured Caulobacteraceae bacterium
GCTATGGCGGCGTGACTCAAACCAAATGGCCTCCGGCAAACCCGGGGCGGTTCACCGCGCCTCTACGACTGGGCTCGGGTGCGGCGGCCCTGGACCTCAGAGAAGGGCTTCAAGCATTGGCTTCTGGTGCGTCGCAAGCGATCCGACGCCCGCGAGACGGCCTACTACCTGGCCTTCGCGCCCCCAGGGGCCAACTTGGCCGAACTGGCGGCTGTCGCAGGCTTGCGCTGGGCGATCGAGGAGTGCTTCGGGCGCGCCAAGGGCGATCTGGGGCTCGATCACTGCGAGGCCCGATCCTGGCACGGCTGGCATCGCCACATGAGTCTGTGCATGGCCGCCCTAGCCTTCCTCTCCAAGCTATCGGCCGATCTTCGTCGCCGCGCCTGGAGTAAACCGAACGAAACGAGTCCGCCCAACCCCATGGCCGCCTGATCCGCATGGCGGCCCTCGTGCCGAGCGTTCCCGAGATCTGCTATCTTCTCGCCCGCATCCTGATCCGGGCGCCTACCCGAAAACCCTTCATCCTCGCTTGGTCGCTATGGCGACGAAGACATCAGGCCAACGCCACCCTCAGCCACTACAGGCGCTACAATGCGCAACGGTAGTACTAGCTGCCGTTGAGTTCGTACGTCATCGACCGTTGGCAGCCCGCAAACTGAGCGACTGTTTAATGGTCGGTCCGGCGAGATCGTCCTGACGCCGCATCCCTCTTCCGACGTTCGCTGCAGGCCTTCGAGTCCGAACAGAGTGGCCAAGCGCACTTCCGTACGTTAGACCATACCGGCCCCCCCTCCAGCTGTCCAACCCTCCCGTCGCCTCGCGCGCGGCCCAAGGAACTCGCCATGGCCAAGAAGCACAAAGAAGCAGCTGTCGACGGCACGAAGCTTGCCACCACGAGCGAGCACCAGCGGATGGAAGCGACTCAGACGGCACTTCCCGGCGGTTCGGCGCGTCAGGAGACGGCGAAAACTCTCGACCTCAAGAAGGACAGCTACGATCCGCTGCCCATGATGACGAGCAATCAGGGTCTGGGGATCAGCGACGATCAGAACAGCGCCAAGGCCGGCGTTCGCGGCCCGACCCTGCTCGAGGACTTCCACTTCCGCGAGAAGATGACCCACTTCGACCACGAGCGCATCCCCGAGCGCGTGGTGCACGCCCGAGGCGCGGCCGCCCACGGCGTGTTCGAGTGCTACGAGGACCTCAGCGAACTGACCATGGCGGACATGTTCTCGGCCAAGGGCAAGGAGACGCCCGTCTTCCTGCGCTTCTCCACGGTGACGGGGTCCCGCGGCTCGGCCGATACCGCACGCGACCCCCGCGGGTTTGCGGTCAAGTTCTACACCGACCAGGGCGTGTGGGACATGATCGGCAACAACATGCCGGTGTTCTTCATCCAGGACGCCATCAAGTTCCCCGACCTGATCCACGCGGTGAAGCCCGAGGGCAACAACGAAATCCCCCAGGCGCAGTCGGCGCATGACACCTTCTGGGATTTCGTCTCCCTGACGCCCGAGAGCGCCCACATGCTGATGTGGCAGATGAGCGACCGGGCCATCCCGCGAAGCTACGCCACCATGCAGGGGTTCGGCGTCCACACCTTCCGCTTGGTTAGCGCCGACGGCAAGTCGCGCTTCATCAAGATCCACTTCAAACCCCTGAAGGGCGTCCACAGCCTGGTGTGGGACGAGGCGCAGAAGCTGGCAGGCAAGGACCCCGACTTCCACCGCCGCGACCTGTTCGAAGCTATTGAGTGTGGTGACTTCCCCGAGTTCGAAATGGGCGTCCAGGTCGTAGAAGAGGAGGACGAGTTCAAGTTCGACTTCGATCTGCTGGACTCCACGAAGATCATCCCGGAGGAGCTTGTCCCCGTCCGGCCGATCGGGAAGCTGACCCTGAACCGCAACGTCGACAACTATTTCGCCGAAACCGAGCAGGTAGCCTTCTGCCTCTCACACGTTGTGCCCGGTATCGACTTCACCAACGACCCGCTGCTGCAGGGCCGCTTGATGAGCTACCTCGACACCCAACTCCGCCGGGTGGGCCCGAACTTCGCCGAGTTGCCGATCAACCGGCCGATCAACGGCGTGAGCAACAATCAGCGCGACGGGTTCGCTCGCCACATGATCAACCGCGGCAAGGCCAATTACTTCCCCAACAGCCTGCCCGGGCCCGACGGCGCTCGGGGCTGTCCCATGCAGCAGCCCCAAGCCGCAGCCGCGTTTCGCAGCGTTGCCGAAAAGGTCGAGGGCTATAAGATACGCGCCCGCAGCACGAGCTTCGACGACCACTTCTCCCAAGCTACCCTGTTCTGGAACAGCATGGCAGACTGGGAAAGAGACCATATCGTCGAGGCCTTCGCCTTCGAGCTGAACCAATGCGAGACCCTGGCGATCCGGATCGCCGCTGTCGGCAATCTGTTGGTCCCCATAGCCGACGAGCTGGCCAGCCGTGTCGCGGAGAGGCTCGGGCTCGACGTGGCTGAGGCGAAAAAACTTGGGCCTGAGCCCGCCTATATCGAGCGCTCAGAACCGGCCATGGCGCCGCAGGGCGAACCGGGTGCGCTCTCCTCTCCGGCTCTCAGCATGAACAAGGCGGCCGACAGCATCAAGGGCCGCAAGATCGCCGTGCTGGCTGGGCCGGGTGTCGATGCCGACAAGTTGCTATCGCTCAAGGCCGCCCTGAACGCAGGCGGGGCCGTGGTGCACCTGATCGCCGAGCATGGCGGCGCGCTGATCCTGTCCGACGGATCGTCGGCGTTGGTCGACAAGCCCGCTCGCAACGCAGCGTCGGTCTTCTATGACGGCGTGTTCGTCGCCGGCGGCGCTGATCCTGCCAAGATGGCGTCGATGGGGCTGGTCAAGGCCTTCCTGGCAGAGGCGTTTAAGCACGGCAAGGCGATTGGGGCCGTGGCGGCGGCGGCCCAGGTGGTCAAGGCGGCGCACCTGCCGCACGTGGCCGCTGGCGGATCGCCGAAGCTCGGGGTGCTGATCGGTGACGATGTGGGACTCGCCTTCATCGAGGCGCTGATGACCCCCCGCTTCCACAATCGCGACATAGACGCGGTGGCGGCCTGACGCCTCTACGGGGGAGGCACCGCCGGGGGTCGCTATGGACGAACCCGACGGTGTCGGGAGGCATCATGGTGGCGCCGGCGAAGGCTCTCCGCCTGCCAGACATGATCGGACCTTCGTGGCCAGTGCGGAGTAGCTGAACGGCTTGGCGAGGAGCTGGACACCCTCGTCGAGCCGCTGCTGGTGGGTAATCGCCTCGCGGGCGTAGCCGCTCGTGAACAGGACTGGCGTCGCGGGGCGCGTGCTTCTGGCGTGATCGGCGATGTCTCGGCCGTTCATCGCGCCGGTCAGCACCACGTCGGTGAACAGCAGGTCGATGCGGGCGGGACTGTCCAGGATGGCGATGGCGGAGGGCCCGTCCGTAGCGGACAGGATGGTGTAGCCAAGTTCGCGCAGCACCTCGCAGCTATAGGTGCGAACGTCGAGATCGTCCTCCACCACAAGTATCGTCTCGCCCGGCCGGGCCTGCTCCGGCGGCCCCGCCAGGACGGCGTCGACGCTCCTCAGCTCGCCCTTGAAGCGCGGCATGTAGAGCGTGACCGTGGTTCCGCGGCCGAGGCTGGACTCGATGCGCAGATGGCCGCCGGACTGCTTGACGAACCCGTACACCATCGAGAGGCCGAGGCCCGTACCCTTGCCCACCTCCTTGGTGGTGAAGAACGGCTCGAAAACCCGGGCCATGGTCGCCTCCGACATCCCCGTCCCCGTATCGCAGACGGCGAGCGACACGTACTGGCCCGGCGGCGTGTCTTCGTCGGAGTCGGCTTCGTCGATAATGGCGTTGGCCGTGGTGATGGTCAGCGTGCCCCCGGGCGGCATGGCGTCCCGGGCGTTGACGGCCAGGTTCAGCAGCGCGTTCTCCAGCTGGTTGGCGTCGGCCTCGACTATCCAGAGGTCGGGCGCCGGTTTGGTGTGGATGCTGACTGCCTCGCCCAGCGTCCGGCGCATGAGGTCCGACATCCCCTCCACCAGCTGGTTCGGATCCAACGGCTTGGGGGCCAGCGGCTGGCGGCGGGAGAAGGCCAGCAGCCTCTGGGTGAGGGTGGCGGCGCGCTGGGCGCCGGACATGGCGTTGTCGAGGGAGCGTTGCACGCGCGGATCGGTCGTCGTCCCGAGCCGCCGCGAGGCGATCTCCAGGTTGCCGGTGACGATCTGAAGCAGGTTGTTGAAGTCGTGAGCGATCCCGCCCGTTAGCTGGCCGACCGCCTCCATCTTCTGGCTCTGGCGGAGCGCGTCGTTGGCGTGCTGGCATTCGGCCACCGCGGCGGCGACCCGATCCTCCAGCGATGTGTTCAGCGCCGAGAGCTGCTGCGCCTTCTCGTCGAGTTCGGCGTAGAGCGCCACAACGCCCCGGTTGGTGCTCTCCAGTTCCGAGTTCAGCCGCTCGCCTTCCTCCTGCCTGGCCTCGAGCGCGGCGAGGCTCTGCAGCAGCTCCTGGTTCTGCGTGCGCACCTCGGCGAGGGGATCGCTTCCCCCGCTCCCCGCGAGCTCGCGGCCGGTGTTGCGCAGGATGGCCGGCGTGACGGCAGGCGCGCCATGTGGCAGGCGCTTGCCCAAGGTGACGACCACGCCCTTGCCCGCCTCCGACACGATGTCGAGCCGGTCCATGAGCCGCCTGGCGCCGGCGATGCCTACTCCCATCCCCGTCGTGCTCTTGAAGCGGCCCTCCAGCACCGCGTCGAGATCCGCGATGCCGGGACCCTTGTCGCGGACCAAGATCTGCAGGCTCGGGGAAGCGTCGGTCACGAAGCCGAACTCGACCCGCCCTCTGGAGGCGTACATCGCGGCGTTGCGCGCGATCTCCGAGACGGCGGTGGCGATCCGCGTCTGGTCCTGTGTCTCGAAGCCCAGCAGCCGGGCGATCTCGCGCGCGCGCTGGCGCGCGGCGACGATGTCGGACTCCTCGATCAGGGCGACGGTCAGGATCGCGGTGACGGTCATGGCTCGGCCACCCGATAGACGAGCACCGTCACATCGTCGCGACCCCGGTTGAAGTCGCGGTAGAGCACGCCTGCGATCAGGGCTGGATGATGGTGGATGAGGTCCGGATAGGCGTCCATGCGCCAATTGGTGCCCAGACCATCGGAGGCCAGCACGATGAGATGGCACGCACCGATCGGATAGGTGAAGCTGCGCATGTGCTTGGCGATGTGGCCGATGGTGCCGTTGTTCGACACCATGCGCCGCAGGCCCTGGTCCGCGTCCACCAGGGTCGCTGCGATGTTGCCGACGCCGGCGAACACGACGTCGCCTGCCGCGCGATCCACGCGCGCGATCCCTACCGCCGCGCCGCGCGTGGCACGCATCGCGGCGTGCATCGCTGCGAGGATATCGCTTGGCGGCTGGCCGGAGCGTTTCATGAAGGTCTGGGCCGCCGCGTGGGACGCCTCGGCCGCAGAGGGACCATGACCAAGGCCATCCGCCACCATGAGCGTGGCGCGACTTAAGTCCTCGGCCTTGCACCAGCTGTCACCACAGACCTCCTCCGGCGGCACGGGTATGGCCACGGCGCCGTGACGGGGCGTGCTGGCGGGCCTGGACTTGTCCGGCCGCCCCCGCGACAGCCGGGAGAGGACAGCGGTCCCAAGGCCCGGCGCGGAGTAGATGTCGGAGGCGTGCGAGCCCCGCCTCACCGCGCCAAGGCCGGTGCCGGGCGAGCCTGCCGTGGAATGGCCGTCGCGGGAGGACCTCTCCACGTCTGCCATGCCGGGCCCCTTGTCGAGCGCAAGGCACTCGACGCCGGAGCCGCTGGCGTCGTCGTAGCTGCCGACCAGCAGCACACCGCCGCCACCGTGCCGGAGCAGGTTGGTCGCAAGCTCAGTCGCCACGATGGCCACCCGGCCGGCGTCCTCCTCACCGAAGTCTAGCGCCTGAGCCGTCGACACCGCGGCGCGGCGCGCCTCGGCGACCTGGGAGACATCCTTGAGCTGCAGGGCGCGCACCTACTTCCAGCGCGCGATCATGATCCGCGTCCCTTCACCGATCCGGGAGTGGATGTCGAACTCGCTGGAGAGGCGGCGCGCACCGCTGAGCCCCAGGCCCAGCCCGCCGCCGGTGGTGAACCCGTCGGTCAGCGCCTGCTCCAGGTCGGCGATGCCCGGCCCCTGATCCTCGAAGGTCAGCCGCAAGCCCCGGCGGGGCGGCTCGGCGAAGGTCTCGATCCGCACGTCGCCTCCGAGGCCATAGTCCAGCGTGTTGCGCGCCAGTTCGCTCGCCGCCGTCACGATCTTGGTCTGGTCCACAAGGCCCAGACCCGCGGCCACGGCCTGCAGCCGGACCTGCTGGCGCACTCTTACGACATCGTCGGACTGACGGATGGCGAGGGTCTCATCCCTCGTCGCGAACATCGCCGCCCTCCGCGGCCGGATCGATCTCCAAAGCCTCCGACCGGCCGCCGATCAGGGCCATGCCACGCTCGACGTTCAGGGCGGTCTTCACGCCTGTCAGCGATAGGCCAAGCTCCACCAGCGTGATCGCCACCGCGGGCCGCATGCCGACCACCACGGTGTCCGCGTCGAGCAGCCGCGAGACGGCGGCGATGTTGTCGAGCATCCGCCCCATGAACGAGTCCACTACGTCCAGGCCCGAGATGTCGATCATCACTCCGCGTGCGCCCGTCGCCACGATGCGGTTCGACAGATCCTCCTCCAGAGCCCGGGCGAGCCGGTCGTGGATGTCCACCTGTATGCTGACCAGAAGCGCGCTGCCGAGCTTCAGGATGGGGATGCGGTTCATAGCGCTCAGACCCTGGCCGCCGCCTTGCGCACGACCGTTCTCCCGGTGCGCTGGAAGGCGAGCGCCAAGCCGTCCGCGAGCGTGGCCTTGGACACCACGTCGAGCTCAACGCCCAGGTGCACCATGGTCTGGGCGATCTGCGGCCGGATGCCGGAGACAATGCAGTCCGCCCCCATCAGCCGCGCCGCCGCGATGGTCTTCAGCAGGTGCTGCGCAACCAGGGTGTCCACCGTCGGCACGCCGGTAATGTCGATGATGGCGAGTTCCGCCCCCTGGTCCACGATGGCCTGGAGCAGGTTCT
>CAXUEN010000123.1:0-7073 GCA_964249945.1 uncultured Caulobacteraceae bacterium
GCCCGGCCCTGCCTTTCGCCTGGAGCGACCTGGCCTGGGCCGCGCCCTGTCCGTTCGCGGCGGCGCTGGTGGCGGCGGTGGCGGCGCGGCGCACGGCCATGTCGATCCTGGGCGAGCAGACGTGAACGGCGCGCCGTGAACCGTCAGCCGTGAAGCGCCTCGCCCTCGTCGTCCTGCTGCTGGCGCTCGCCTGGGGGGCGGGCCTGCTGGCTTTTTCCGTCCGAGTGATCGGCAGCACTCCTGCGCCCGAGCCGCCGTCCAGCGACGGCATCGTGGCCCTAACCGGCGCCTCGTCGCTGCGCATCGAGGCCGCCGCGGAACTGCTGGAGCAGGGCTTGGCCCAGCGCCTGCTGATCTCCGGCGTCAACCCCGACGCCACCCGCGAGCAGGTGCGCCAGGCCACCAGCACCGCCGGCCGCGCCTTCGACTGCTGCGTGGACTTAGGGTTCCAGGCGGAGAACACGCTGGGCAATGCGCGCGAGACCGCTGACTGGGCCCGCTATCACCACTATCGCACCCTGATTGTGGTCACCGCCGACTACCACATGCCGCGCGCCCTGCTGGAGCTGCACGCCGCCATGCCGCGCGTGGCGCTGCACCCCTACCCGGTGGCGACCCAGACGCTGGACGTCCGCCACTGGTGGGAGACCCCGGAGGACGCGCGCCGTATGATCGTGGAATACAGCAAGTACCTGGCGGTGCTGGCCCGCGGCGGGCTGGAGCGGCTGCACCACCTCGCGCGGCGCGGACCCCGGGCCGGGTCTGCCGGGAACGCCGCATGAGCGCCGCCGCCTACGCCGCCCCGGCCCGCGCGGGCGCTGTGGCCCAGCTCCGTTCCACGTTGTTCGCCGGCTGGATGTTCGGCTCGGCCATCGTGCTCGGGCTGCTGTGTCTGCCGGTGATGCTCGGGTCGCGGCGAGCGGCCATGGCGACCATCAGGGTCTGGGCGCACGGTGTGTTCTGGGGCCTGTCCGTGCTGGTGGGCGCGACGGTGGAGGTGCGCGGCCGCGAGCGGCTCCCGTCCGGCGGCTACCTGATCGCGGCCAAGCACCAGAGCATGCTCGACACCCTGCTGGCCATGACGCTGACGCCCTGGCCCTGCATCGTGTTCAAGCGCGAGCTGATGTTCATCCCGATCTTCGGCTGGTACGCCTGGAAGAGCGGCATGATCGCCATCGACCGCAAGGGCGGCCCCGGCGACGTCCGCCAGCTCCTCGCCGCCGCGGCCAAGGCGCTCGCCGATGGTCGCCAGGTGGTGATCTATCCGGAAGGCACCCGCCGGGCGCCCGGCGCCCCGCCCGCCTACAAGGGCGGCATCGGGCTGCTGTACAAGGAGCTTGGGGTCCCCTGCGTCCCCTGCGCCACCAACGGCGGCCGCCTCTGGCCCGCCCACGGCCTGCTCAAGCATCCCGGCCGAGCGGTGTTCGAAATCCTTCCCGTCATTGCTCCAGGACAGCCCCGCAAGGCCTTCATGGCGCGGCTGGAGGCGGAGGTGGAGGGGGCGGCAGGCGCGCTGCTGAGCGCGGATCGCACCCTGGGGGGGCCTGGAAGCCGCCACCGGGACGGCGTCTAGGATGAAGGCGCCGATGCATTGCGCGGCGCGACGTCTATAAGCGGCGGCGATGCAATCTCTGAACCCGTTCGGCCTCCTGCCGCACCGCTTCTCCACCCGGGAGCGGCGCAAGCTGCGGCTGCGCGCGCGCAAGACCCAGAGGCTGGCGGCGGTGATCGCGGGCTCGGTGATCGCAGGCGGAGCCGCTGTGCTGTTCGCCAAGCTCTGCGACCTGGCGACAGCCGGGCAGCACGCCCTGGCCACCCATTCGCGCCTCCTGGCGCTCCTGGCGCTCGCCGCCTCCCTGCCGGCGACGGCCTGGCTCACCCGCCGTTTCGCGCCCGAGGCGGCCGGCAGCGGGATACCCCAGATCATCGCAGCCGCCGACAGCCAGCGGCCCAAGCTTGCTCCGGACCCGCGCGTGTCGCTCTGGACGGCGGCGTTCAAGGTGGGCGTCTGCGTCCTGCTGCTGCTCTGCGGCGCCTCCATCGGGCGCGAGGGGCCGACCGTGCAGGTCTGCGCCGCCATCGTCTACTTCCTGGGCGCGCGCATCCATGCCGGGCCTGGCCGGCAGGCGCTGCTGATCGCCGGAGGGGCCGCGGGGGTGGCGGCGGCCTTCAACGCCCCCATCGCCGGCGTCGTCTTCGCGGGCGAGGAACTCGCCAAAGTGTTCGACAAGCGGACCAACACCCTGGTGATCCTGGTCGTCGTCTCCGCGGGCGTCGCAGCCTATGCGCTGGCGGGCAACTACTCCTATTTCGCCCAGCTCGGGAACGAGGCCGCCCTGGGATCGGCCTGGACCAGCGCGCCGGTGGTAGGGGTGGTCTGCGGCCTGCTGGGCGGCCTGTTCTCCCGCACGTTGGCCAGCATGATCGGCCCCTCGCCCGGCCGCCTGGGTCTTTGGAAGCGCAGGTGGCCCGTCCGCTTCGCGCTGGGGTGCGGCGTCGTCGCGGCGCTGGCGGCGCTCGCGTCCCGGGGGCTGAGCTACGGGGCGGGCTATGCGGAAGCCAACTCCCTGGTGCAGGGCCATGCCGGACGGGGGCTGCTGCTGGCCGCGTCCAAGTGGGTGGCCAGCGTGGCGGCCGCTGGCTGCGGCGCGCCGGGAGGGATCTTCTCGCCTTCGCTCGCGACAGGCGCGGGCGCGGGGGCGGCGCTGGCGCACTTCCTCCACATTGGATCCTACCGCGACACCATCGTGCTCGGCATGGCGGCCTATCTCTCCGGCGTGGTGCAGGCGCCTTTCACCAGCGCCGTGATCCTGATGGAGATGACCCGCGATCCGGGCCTTGTGGGTCCGCTGTTCCTGGCCGCCCTGATCGCGCGGGCGGTCTCGGGCTGGGTGATGCCGGAGCCGATCTACCACGTCCTGTCGCATACCTGGGCGGAGCCGAGGCCTGTCCAGCCGCGGTGGCGGTTCGCAAGGACGTCGCAGGGCTACCCCGAAGCCAGACCGGTCGGCTGGCGTCGCCGCGTCCCCGGCGCGACCGCCGGGCGCGCCTGCTCAACCGGCCGTCTTCAGCGCCTCCACCCGCGCCAGCAGGGCCTCCATGCCGGCGTCGCGCTCGCCCGCCGCGGCGAGGTGGGCGACCAGGTCGCGCAGGTAGTCGACGTTCCGGCCGGACAGCCCCGCGGCGCCGGAGATAAGGGCGGCCTGGCGCTCGGGGTCCAGGGCGCCGGCCCATTGCGGATGGGCGGGGTCGGAGAGGAAGACCAGGGCGCGCACGCTGCGGCCGTCGTCCAGGGCCAGGGGCGCGGCGGCCTCCTCGTAGGTCTCCGTCGGCTGCTCGCGCTCCAGCAGGTAGGCGTAGGTCTCCGCCCAGTCCGCCTCCGCCACCCGGTAGGCGACGCCGCGAACCCCCGCGCCCGGCGCCAAGCCCAGCACCAGGCCCGGTCGCGCGTGTGTGCCGCGGTGATGGACGGAGTAGATGCAGAAGGCGCGCGCGAAGCCCCCGAGCTTGGCGTGCACACGCTCGAGGTGAGGGAAGTGCGGCCGCCACATCAGCGAGCCGTAGCCGAACACCCAGCGGAGGCTTTCGCCTGCGCCGCGGCCGCGCTGGATGTCCGAGGTCACGCCTCCTGCCCCGGATACATCGATCCCCGCTCATCCCCGCGAATGCCGGGACCCAGATCGTAGGGCTCCCCGGCCAGCCAGTTGAGCATGCGCCTACTCAGGATCGTTTCGCCTTATGATCTGGGTCCCGGCAGTCGCCGGGATGAGCGGAGACGGGGCTGAGCCTAAACCTCAAGGCGCGCGCCTTGAAGCCACTCCGGTTGGCGCGCTATCTGCGCCCTACGCCGTGGGCGGGAGCCAAGCATCGATGAGCGACACCCTGGACCGCGCGCCCAAGCTCGCAAGCCCTCGCGCCGACGCGGGCCCGCGGCCCAAGCCCGGCATCCTGGACATCGCCCCCTATGTCGGCGGCAAGGCCAGGGCGGAGGGCTTCGCTCACCCCCTGAAACTCTCCTCCAACGAGAACATCCTGGGCTGCAGCCCGCACGCGCGGGCCGCCTACGCCGAGGCGGCGGACCAGCTGCATATCTATCCGGACGGGCGGTCGGAGGGGCTGCGGGCCGCGGTCGCACGGCGCTTCGGCCTGGAGCCGGAGCGGCTGATCTTCGGCTGCGGGTCGGACGAGGTCTTCACCCTGCTGTGCCAGGTGTACTGCGAGCCTGGGGACAACGTGGTGCAGGGGCAGTACGGTTTCCTGGCCTACCGCATCGCCGGCCGCGCCGCCCAGGCGGAGGTGCGCTTCGCCCCCGAACCTCAGCTCAGGCTCGACGTGGACGAGCTGCTCCGCAAGGTCGACGCGCGCACCCGCATTGTCTTCGTCGCCAACCCCGCCAATCCAACGGGCACATGGAACACCCGGGCCGAGATCGCACGCCTGCACCGCAGCCTGCCGTCGGACGTCGTGCTCTGCCTGGATGGCGCCTATGCCGAGTTCGTGGCCGACCCGGACTGGTGCGGCGGGCTGGAGATCGCGCGGGGCGCCCGGAACATCGTCGCCACCCGCACCTTCTCCAAGGCTTATGGGCTAGCGGGCCTTCGCGTGGGCTGGGGCTATGGGCCGGCGGCGATGATCGACGCCATGGACCGCATCCGCGCGCCCTTCAACGTCAACCTGCCCGCCCAGCACGCCGCCCTGGCGGCGCTCGACGATGAGGACTTCCTGGACCGCTCCCGCGCTCTGGTCGCGCAGGAGCGCCCCCGCCTCGCCTCGGCGCTGGAGGGGCTCGGCCTGGCGGTCACGCCCTCCCAGGCCAACTTCGTGCTCGCCCGCTTTGCGCCGGAGCCCGGCCGCACCGCCGCCGAGGCCGAGGCGGCGCTGGCGGCTCAGGGCGTGCTGGTGCGTGGGCTGAAGGGCTACGGCATCGGCGACGGCCTGCGCATCACCGTGGGCCTGCCGGAGCACAACGCCCAGGTCATCGGCATCCTGACCGCCGTCCTTTCCGGCCCGGGCCGTCCCGCCTGATGTTCGACCGGCGCGAGCTGCTGATCGGCGCGACCGCCGGCATAGCCCAGCTCGGCCAGCGGGTGGTGCCGCGCATCACCCTGCCGGCGCTCCTGAGCGAGAGCCGCACCCCTGCGCTCGGCGGTGCGGTGATCACCTCCAAGGGCGAGCCGGGGGTGCAGGTGGAGGGCCGCCGGCGCAGCGGCCAGCGGGTGGCGGTGCAGCGCGACGACGTCTGGCTGATCGGCTCGAACACGCAGGGCCTGACCGCGTTGCTCTACGGCCGGCTGGCGGAATATGGCAAGACGCGCTTCGGGGCCAAGGTGGCCGAGGTGTTCCCCGACGTCACCATCGACGACGGCTGGCGGGGCGTCGCCATGGACGAGTTCATGGCCCACGTGGCCGGGGTCAGCGATGCGCCCTTCGCCACACCCGAGAGCCTGCACAAGTGGCTGACCGACACCCGCCCGCTCAGCGTCCAGCGCCAGGCCTTCGCCAAGGCGGTGCTGGCGGCGCCTCCGCAGGGGCGGCGGGGCGACTACGCCTTCTCCAACGCCGGCTACGTGGTGGTGGGCGCGGCCATCGAGCGGGCCAGCAAGCTGACCTGGGAGGCCTGCATGTCGGCGGAGCTGTTCAGCCCGCTGGCGCTCGACAGCGCAGGCTTCGGCGCCCCCGAGGGCCCCGAGCCCTGGGGCCACGCCCGGCTCGACGCCACCCACACCCTCCAGGTCAACCCGAAGGCGGAGGCCGACGACCCGCCGGTGTTCGGCCCGGCCAGCCGGGTGCACCTGTCGCTGTCGGACTACGCCAAGTTCGTGCGGCTGTTCCTGACCGGGGGCGGCGACTACGTCGATCCCAAGACCATCGCCCACTTGGTCACGCCGATCAGCGGGGAGGCGGCCGGACCGGCCCTGGGATGGCTGGTCTCCCCGCCCCGGGGCTGGTCGAACGGGCCGGTGCTGCAGGCCACGACGTCCAGCGGCTACTGGTCCACCGACGTCCAGGTCGGCCCGGCGAGGGAGCTGGCGGTGATCGCGGTGAGCAATGCGGGCGGCGCCGACTTCGGCGGCTCCGCCGTGCAGCGGCTGGCGCTCAGCCTGATCCAGAGCCACGTGCATCTGGGCGGATGAGACTTAACATAGATCGGTGCGTTAGGCCGCCTGGCGACGCGCGTCGCGGCAGGAGCTGGGGATCTCGGTGGGCGTCAGTTCGGAAGGAGCGGTGATCGCGCAACCCATGACGGAACTGGATGGCCTCAAGGTCCTGGTGGTGGAAGACGAGATGCTGATCGCCTGCGAGATGGAGGCGACGCTGGAGGACCTGGGCTGCGAGGTCGTCGGCCCGTTCGCCCGCATCGGCCATGCTCTCGAGGCGCTGGAAGCGGTGAAGGTCGACGCCGCGGTGCTGGACGTGAACGTGCGCGGCGAGATGATCTTCCCCGTAGCCGAGAAGCTGAAGGCGCTGGGCGTGCCCATGGTGTTCTGCACCGGCTACGCCGACCTGCCGGACATCCCTGAGCCCCTGCAGGACCAGGTGCGGCTCAGCAAGCCCTGCTCGGCGGGCAGCGTGGAGGCGGCGCTCCGCGCCCAGGTGGCCAAGACCGGCGGGAGCTGACCGGTGCGGCCCTGCTCAGGCGGGGATGGGCAGCCCAGTGTGCGGGTCGCGGGGGCGGCGGCGGTAGCCCTCGCCCAGGAACATGAACACCTCGCGAGGATGCCGGGGATCGGGCCAGACCTTCCAGGCGCCGAGCGGGGTGACCCGGGCGAAGTCGCGCATCGCCTCCTGGCGGTAGGCGCCGCCGATGTCGACGAATAGGACGCGGCGGCCGTCCCGGAGCGGGGCGACGGTCTCGGCCTCGTTGCCGGGCCGGCTCTCGCGCACCCACATGGACAGGGCCGGCGCGCCGCGCGGCCAGCCGCGCCGGCCGTAATAGGACAGGGCGTTGAAGGTGAAGCGGTCGTCGACCGCGATGGCGGACAGCTGCGAGGGGCCGAGGCGGCGCGCCTGGTCGCTCACCAGCCGCGTCACCGCCTCCCAGCCGCGGGCGCGCTTGAAGCTGTTGGCCGCAC
>CAXUEN010000124.1:0-7022 GCA_964249945.1 uncultured Caulobacteraceae bacterium
AGGTAGATCTGACCGTCCTGCTTGACGCTGACGGTGATCGGCTGGGTCTGATCGTTGACGGCGGCGGCGTCGGTCTTGGGCAGGGTCAGCGGCACGCCGGAGGTGAGCAGCGGCGCCGACACCATGAAGATGATCAGCAGCACCAGCATGACGTCCACCAGGGGCGTCACGTTGATCTCCGACAGGGCGGCGCGTCCGCGCCGCCGCCGTCGCCCGCGCCGCCCGGTGGAGAGCGCGTCGTGGACCGAGAGCGCCACGGCCTAGACCCGCTCGACGTCATGCGCGGACGGCGGCGCCAGCCGCTCGCCCAGCCGCCGCGCCACCGCTGCGGAGAGGTCGTCGGCGAAGGCCTCCAGCCGACCGGTGAACTTGGAGGCGTCGGTGGAGAACTTGTTGTAGGCGATGTAGGCCGGGATGGCGGCGATCAGGCCGATGGCCGTGGCGAACAGGGCGTGGGCGATGGCCGGCGCCACCACGGTCAGGTTGGTGTTCTTCTGGATGGCGATAGCCTGGAAGGCCGTCATGATCCCCCACACAGTTCCGAACAAGCCGATGAAGGGCGAGGCGGTGGCCACGATGGCCAGCACGCCGAGGCCATCCTCCACCTTGCGGCCTTCCCGGGCGATGACGCTGTCCAGCGCCTTGTCGATGCGGCTGATGGTGAGCGCCGTCTGCGTCTCGGTCAGGGGCGTGCGGGTGCTGCGCGAGCCGCGCCATTCCCGCAGCGCCGCCACCAGCATCTTGGGCAGCGGCTGGGCGGGGTCTTCGCCCACTTCGGCGGCGATCTCTTCCAGCGGGCGGCCGGAGCCTACGGCGGCCTCGAAGCCCTCGGCGTCGCGGTTCATGGCGGTGAGGCGCACGGCCTTGTCCAGGATCACCGCCCACGACCAGAGCGAGGCGATCGCCAGGCCGAGGATCACGCCTTTCACCACCCAGTCGGCGTTCATGAACATGGCCAGGGGTGAGAAGCTGGCGGCGGTCAGGGTGGCTTGCGGCATGGTCACACGTCGTCCGGTCCGCGCGGATGGAGCCTGCGGAAGCGACGAAACTAAGGCCAGCAGGCTTAAGGGGAGTTAACCACGCTCAGCCTTATTGCAGGAGCAAGGCGAGGCGGGTGGTCAGAGCTGGCTCCTTCAGCTCGCATTCCCAGACCGCCTCGGCGCGCCAGCCCAGCGCAGCCAGCGCCTCGACCGCCTTGGCGTCGCGGGCGCGGTTGCGCGCGACCTTGCCGAGCCAGTAGGTGGTGTTGGACTTCGGCACGCGGGCGCCGCGAGGGCAGGCGTGCCCATGCCAAAAGCAGCCGTGCACGAACAGCGCCAGGCGGCGCGAGGGGAAGACGATGTCCGGCGAGCCGGGCAGGTCGCGTCGATGCAGGCGGTAGCGCAGCCCCATTCCCGTGAGCAGCCTGCGGACCTTCAGCTCGGCCGTGCTGTCCTTGGTGGGGACGGCGCGCATGACGGCGGAGCGTTGCTCTGGGGTGAAGACGTCCGTGCCCAGGCTTGTGACCCCACCCTTCACGCCTGGCGCCTCACAGTCCCTCGAACAACGCCGTCGACAGATAGCGTTCCGCAAAGCTCGGCACGATCACCACCACCGTCCGGCCGACATAGTCGTCGCGCCGGGCCACATCGAACCCGACCTTGAGTGCGGCGCCCGACGAGATGCCCACCGGCAGCCCCTCCGTGCGGGCCGACCGCCTGGCCCACTCGAAGCTGTCGGCGTTGGAGACGGTGACCACCTCGTCGATGATGGTGCGGTCCAGGATGCCCGGCACGAAGCCCGCGCCGATGCCCTGGATCTTGTGCGGGCCGGGCTCTCCGCCGGACAGCACCGGCGAGCCTTCGGGCTCTACCGCGATCATCTTCAGCGAGGGCTTTCGCGCCTTCAGCGCTTGGCCGACGCCGGTGATGGTGCCGCCGGTGCCGACCCCCACCACCACCGCGTCCACCCGGCCTTCCGTGTCGTTCCAGATCTCCTCAGCGGTGGAGACGCGGTGGACCAGGGGGTTGGCGCGGCTCTCGAACTGCTGGGGCATGACCGCGCCGTCGATCTCGGCCAGCAGCTCCTGGGCCCGGGCGACGGCGCCGCGCATGCCCTTCTCGGCCGGCGTCAGCTCGAGCCGGGCGCCCATCAGCACCAGCATCTTGCGCCGCTCGATGGAGCTGGACTCCGGCATGGTGAGGATCAGCTTGTAGCCCTTGGCGGCGGCCACGAAGGCCAGCGCGATGCCGGTGTTGCCTGAAGTGGGCTCGATCAGGGTGGCCCCGGGCTTGAGCAGACCCTGAACCTCCAACGCCTCAATCATGGAGGCGCCGATGCGGTCCTTCACACTGGACAGCGGATTAAAGAACTCCAGCTTGGCCAGCACCTCGCCCTTGGGGCGCTCCTCGGCGCTCAGCCGGGGAAGGCGGACCAGCGGGGTGTCGCCCAGAGTGTCGATGATGCTGTCGTAGACGCGGCCTCGGCCGGCGCGCCTGAAGCGGGCGGCGTCGTAATCGGCGGCGGGGAAGGCGTCCATGGCGGGTCTCACGGGTTGCGGCCTGTGAGGGGAAGATAGGGAGCCGGGGGGCGGCTGTCTCGCTAGTGATTCTCGACGCCGGCTTAGATGCTCCTCCGTTGGGGGAGCTGTTGGCGAAGCCGACTGAGGCGGCGGTGCAGCCCCCTCCACCAGCTTCGCTGGTCCCCCTCCCCCAGAGGGGAGGATCAAAGCGGTTACGCCTTGTCCAGCTCGACCATCAGCTCTGGAATGACGGTCTTGTAGTCGCCGACCAGGCCGTAGTCGGCGACCTGGAAGATGGGCGCGTCGGCGTCCTTGTTAATGGCCACGATGACTTTGCTGTCCTTCATGCCGGCCAGGTGCTGGATGGCGCCGGAGATGCCCACCGCGATATACAGAGCCGGCGCCACCACCTTGCCGGTCTGGCCGACCTGATAGTCGTTGGGGGCATACCCCGCATCCACCGCCGCTCGCGACGCGCCGACCGCGGCGCCCAGCTTGTCGGCCAGCGGCTCGATCACCCGGTGGAACTCCTCGGCCGAGCCCATGGCGCGGCCGCCTGAGACGATGATCTTGGCGGCGCCGAGTTCGGGCCGCTCGGACTTCACCACCTCTTCGGAGACGAAGCGGGCCGTCTTGTCGGCCGCGGGCGTCTCTACGCTCTCGATCGTCGCCGAGCCGCCCTCGCCGGCGGCCGCCTTGAAGGCTGTGGCGCGCACGGTTGCGACCACCTTGGGATCTTGCGAGGTGACCGTCTCCAGCGCGTTGCCGGCGTAGATCGGGCGCACGAAGGTCTTGGCGTCGATCACCTCGAGCACGTCGGAGACCTGCATCACGTCGAGCAGGGCGGCGATACGAGGGGAGGCGTTCTTGCCCACGTTGGTGGCGGGGGTGAGGATGGCGTCGTAGTCGGCCGCGAGCGGAACCACCGTGGCGGCGATGGCCTCGGCGACCTCGTGGCCAAGCTCGTCGCTCTCGGCCTTCAGGACCTTGCGCACGCCCGGCAGCTTGGCGGCCTCGACCGCCACCGCGTCGAGCCCCTGGCCGAACACCAGGATGTCGACGTCGCCGCCGATGGCTTGGGCGGCGGTCAGGGTCTTGTGGGTGGTGTCACGGAGGGCGGAGCCGTCGTGGTCGGCGATGAGGAGGACGGCCATGGTTAGAGCACTCCCGCTTCGTTCTTCAGCTTGCCCACCAAGTCGGCGGCGTCGGCGACCTTGATCCCGCCGCCGCGCTTGGGCGGCTCGGTGACCTTGGCGACCTTCAGGCGCGGCGTCAGGTCCACGCCGTAGTCGGCCGCCGTCTTGGCGTCGATGGGCTTCTTCTTGGCCTTCATGATGTTGGGCAGGCTGGCGTAGCGCGGCTCGTTCAGGCGCAGGTCCACCGTCACCACCGCCGGCAGGTCGGCGGAGAGCGTCTGCAGGCCGCCGTCCACCTCGCGCGTAACCGTGGCCACATCGCCCGCGATCTCGACCTTGGAGGCGAAGGTGGCCTGGGGCCAGCCGAGCAGGGCCGCCAGCATCTGGCCGGTGGCGTTATTGTCGTCGTCGATGGCCTGCTTGCCCATCAGCACCAGCTTGGGCTGTTCCGCCTCCACCACCGCCTTCAGCAGCTTGGCGACGGCGAGCGGCTCGACCGTCTGGTCCACGGTGATCAGGATGCTGCGGTCCGCGCCCATGGCCAGCGAGGTGCGGAGCGTCTCCTGCGCCTGCTGGGGCCCGATGGAGACCGAGACGATCTCGGTGACCACGCCCTTCTCCTTCAGCCGCACTGCTTCTTCGACAGCGATCTCGTCGAAGGGGTTCATGCTCATCTTCACGTTAGCGAGGTCGACGCCGGACTGGTCGGGTTTCACCCGGGCCTTGACGTTGTAGTCGATCACCCGCTTGACGGGCACGAGGACCTTCATGGGAGCTCCCGGCTCTACTGTGCGCCGGAGCCCTGGTCGGGCCGGCCTTGTTCGTGTCGTTTTCGGATGCGCTTGAAACGCTGGCGCTTGCGGCCTGTCAAGCAGAGCCGCGTGGATCGCCGGTCCGGCGGCTTGCCCCGCGGGAGCGCGGCGCCCATTAGAAACCCATGAGACTATCCATAGGCCGCGGCATCCTCGGGCGGATCGAGGTAATCTTCTTCGTCATCCTGGCGCTGGTGGTGGGCGCGGTGTGGGCCTACCAGCATTTCGACGTCGATCCCGTGCAGCATTGCGAAAACTCCGGCAACTGGTGGGACGCCCAGACTCACACCTGCGGGCACGTGGTCTACCTGCCGGACCTCACCCACCGGGCGGCGGGGGCCAGGGCGCCGCGCTATCCGACCCTGCCGGAGACGGCCGCCCAGGGGGCGGGCGGCACCTCGGGCACGCGCTGAGATCGGACCTGGCGTCCAGCGCCCTCGCTCCAGCGGAGCCGGGCGAAACGCCTGGAGCCGAGGTGTTAGCGGGTCGCCCCCGGGGCCCAAAGGACGTCGCCTGCGCCTTGCGCGTTGGCGTAGCGGGCCATGACGAACAGCAGGTCGGAGAGGCGGTTCAGATACTTCAGCGCCTCCGTGCTCACCGGCTCGTCCGGTTCGCAGGCCAGCCGCACCGCCACCCGCTCGGCCCGGCGGCAGACGGTGCGCGCCAAGTGTAGCGCCGCGGACGCCGCCGTCCCGGCCGGCAGCACGAAGGATGTGAGTGGCGACAGCTCCGCGTTCAGCCTGTCGATGTCGGCCTCAAGCCGGTCGACCTGGGCCGCGGTAACGCGCAGCGCCTCCCAGCCGAGCGGCTTGCCGGGCCGGTCCGGCGTCGCGAGGTCCGCGCCGAGGTCGAACAGCTCGTTCTGCACCCGGGCCAGGATCGGATCGAGCACGGCGTCCGCCGCGGTATGCTGGCGCACCAAACCTATGCAGGCGTTGGTCTCGTCGACGTCGCCATAGGCGGCCACCCGCCCGTCGAACTTCTTCACCCGCTCGCCGGTGGCCAGGCCCGTATCGCCGGTGTCGCCAGTGCGGGTGTAGATTTTGTTCAGCACCACCATGGCGGGCTCCCGGCGCGTCCGCCTAGTGGTGACCCATCTTGTACATGAAGCCGATGGTGATCAGCACGATGGCCGCCGCCTGGCTCATCACCCGGTAGCGCATGAACTTGTTAGAGTTTTCCCGCCCCATCTCGCCCCCCTTGAGGAACGAGAAGATGCCGAGCCCCAGGCTCGCCACCACCGCCAGCATGGCGACCGCGATCATGATATCGATGAATACGCCCATGCCGCTCACTTAGGCGGCGCGAGGCTCGACCGCCAGCCTAGGCCTGTCCCTGCGTCTCGAACATGCAGGCGGCCATAGCGTCGTCAGGGCTCTTCGCTCCGCGGAGCAGGAAGTCGAAGGCCGGGTAGAACCGGTCCGCCGCCTCCACCGCCGCGTCGATCATGCTGGCCGCCTGGCCCAGCGTTGGCCGCTCCCCACTCGGCATGGACATGGAGTGGCGGAACACCACCTCGCCGTCCTCGGCCCAGCACTCAAAATGGCCCATCCAGACGCGCTGGTTGATCAGGCTCAGCAGCTCCCACATCGCAGAGCGACGATCGTTCTCCACCTTCATGTCGATGGAGAGGCACAGCTGCAGACAGTCCGCCTCCGGCCGCCAGGCGAACCACAGCTCGTAATCCTTCCAGTCGCCGGAGAGCGCGAAGGCCAGGTCGCCGTCCTCGGTGCGGTCGAACTCCAGGTTCTCGGCGTCGAGCACGCGCTCGACCACGTCAAGGGGATCGAAGCCGATTTCGACGTCTTCGTTGTGAGGCGTGTCCATGGATTACGATCCTGACGCCACGGCCACGCGCGGGAAACGCGAGGCCGGACCGCGGCGCATCGGGTAGGAGACTAGCTGACTCGCGGCGGACCGCTCAACACGCGTCACGCCTCGGGGGAAATCGACGCGGGCGAAGCGGGGCGGAGCGCCGCCAGCTCGGCGCGCAGCTCAGCGATCTCAGCGGCGAACACCGCGCGCATCGCCTCCATCTCGTCACGGCGCACGAGGTCCAGCTCCGCCGCCATGCGGTCGCCCTGGGCGCGCAGCGCCGACCTGGCCTCCTCGCCTGCGGCCTGGGCCAGACCTATGGCCTGCTCCATGACCTTGGCGGCCTCATCGAAGAAGGGGTTGCGGCTCTGCATGGGTGCGGTTCGGCTCGGAGCGACGAAGCAGGATACAGGCTCTATATGGACCCGAACCCCGCAATTGCGAACCTCGCGCCAAGCGGGGCGAGGAGCCGCACCCGCCGATGAGTTCCGACCGCCGGACCCCGGACCCGCTGCCCGACGCCGCCCGGGACAACTGGGTCGACCGGCACGCGCCGGCGCACCTGCAGCCCTGGCTCAAGCTCGGGCGCTTCGACCGGCCGGCGGGCATATGGCTGCTGATGCTGCCGGGCTGGCAGGGGGTGGCGCTCGGCGACGCCCTGGCTGGGCGCTGGCCAGACCTGCGGCTGCTGGTGCTGATCGCACTCGGCGCCACCGCCATGCGCGCCGCCGGCTGCGCCTTCAACGACATCGTGGACCG
>CAXUEN010000125.1:0-6956 GCA_964249945.1 uncultured Caulobacteraceae bacterium
GTGCTGGATATCGGCCTTGATTACCGCGCGTGACCCCGTTTCCCCTGCGGGAGAGGAGTCACCTCCTCAGTAGAGGCCGGTCGGCGGCGGCGGCGGTTTGGGGAGGGTTACGGGCGCGGGAGCCGTGACGGCTGGCGGCGTCGGCGGGTTGGAGCCGGAGCCCTTGTCGTCGTCGTCATCGTTGTCTGAGTCGTCGCTGGCCTGGACCACCCTGATCTTCTTGGGCGCCGCCTGCGGAGGATGGACGACGGCGACCGCCTCGTCGTGGGCGATCTTGCGGATATAGGCCTCGTCGACCGGCGGCGGGGCTGCGGCGTCGACGGAGGTCGCCTTCTTGGCGGCCAGGGGCGTGGTGGCGGCGTAGGTGTCCGGGTCCTGCGCGCCCGGCGCGGCCAGAGCCCGGCTGTAGCCGAGATAGGAACCGACCCCGGCCGACCCCAGCATCACCAACGCAGCGGCCCAGACCGCGCCTGTCGACACACCCATCATGGCGTGAAGCTACGCCGTGCGAGCGCGCGAGGAAAGCCCGCCGCGCTCACGCGCCGATCCTCAGCTTGGCCTGGCGATGGACCAGCATGTCCTTCGGCGTGATCCGGACGAAGCGGACCCGGGCGCCTTGCCAGGTCTCAAGGATCGCCTGGGCGCGGAGGGAGCCGGTGGCGGCCAGGTGAGCCTCGATCAGGCCCTTCAGGGCCGGCTCGTCCTGGGGCTCCACCTCGCCGGCGACCACATTGTCGGGATTGATCCGCAGGGTGAACAGGCCGTCCTCGTCATAGACGAAGGCTTCGCCGCCGGTCATCCCAGCCCCAAAATTGGCGCCGGTGCGCCCGAGCACCGCCACCAGGCCGCCAGTCATATACTCGCAGCCGTGGGCGCCACAGCCCTCCACCACCGCGTCCGCGCCGGAATTACGCACCGCGAAGCGCTCGCCGGCCCCCCCGGCGACGAACAGCCGCCCCGATGTCGCGCCATAGAGGCAGGTGTTGCCGACCAGGGGATCGAACTGCCCGAGGCCCGCGGGCCGAGGCGGCCGCACGGTGAGGATGGCGCCGGACAGCCCCTTGCCGACATAGTCGTTGGCCTCGCCCACCAGATCGATGCGCAGGCCCTTCACCGCGAAGGCGCCCAGGCTCTGGCCCGCCGCGCCCTTCAACTCCAGGCGCAGGTGGTCGGGTCGCAGGCCCTCGCCGAAGTTGCGCGCGATGGTCGAGGAGGTCCGCGCGCCGATGGTGCGCATGGTGTTGGCCACCGAATAGCTCAGCGCCATCTTCTCGCCGCGCTCGAGCAGGGGGGCGGCGTCCTGCATGATCTGGGTGTCGAGAGTGTCCCCCGACGGGGCTTGGCGCAGGTCGACGGTGTAGGGCTGGAGCGCCGCCCCTTCCACCCGCACCAGCAGCGGGTTCAGGTCGAGGTCGTCCAGGTGCATGCCGCCGCGGCTGACCTGGGTCAGCAGGTCGGTGCGGCCGATGATCTGGTCGAGATGGGTGAAGCCGAGCGAGGCCAGGATCTCGCGCACCTCCTGGGCGATGTGGGTGAACAGGTTGATCACCTTTTCCGGCGTGCCGGTGAACTTGGCGCGCAGCTTGTCATCCTGTGTGCAGACGCCCACGGGGCAGGTGTTCGAATGGCACTGGCGCACCATCAGGCAGCCCACCGCGATCAGCGACGCGGTGCCGATGCCGAACTCCTCGGCCCCCAGCATGGCGGCGATCACCACATCCCTCCCGGTTCGGATCAAACCGTCCGTACGCAGACGGACTCGGTGACGCAGCCCATTCAGCGTCAGCACCTGGTGCGCCTCGGCCAGGCCGATCTCCCACGGGCAGCCCGCCTGCTTGATCGAGGACTGGGGCGACGCGCCGGTGCCGCCGACGTTGCCGGAGACGAGGATCGTGTCGGCCTTGGCCTTGGCGACGCCCGCCGCCACCGCGCCGATGCCGGACATGGAGACCAGCTTCACTGTCACCTTGGCGTCAGGATTGATCTGCTTCAGGTCGTAGATGAGCTGGGACAGATCCTCAATCGAGTAGATGTCGTGGTGCGGCGGGGGCGAGATCAGGCTGACCCCCGGCGTGGAGTGGCGCATCCGTGCGATGAATTCAGTGACCTTGAAGCCCGGAAGCTGGCCGCCCTCGCCAGGCTTGGCCCCTTGCGCCACCTTGATCTCGATCTCGCGGCACTGGTTCAGGTATTCCGCGGTGACGCCGAAACGGCCCGAGGCGATCTGCTTCACCGCGGAGTTGGCGTTGTCGCCGTTGGCGCGGGGGCGGTAGCGTTCCGGGTCCTCGCCGCCCTCCCCCGAAACGGAGCGGGCGCCGATCCGGTTCATGGCGATGTTCAGCGTCTCGTGCGCTTCGGGCGAGAGGGCGCCCAGCGACATGCCGGGCGTGAGGAAGCGCTTTCGCAGGCCGTTGACGCTCTCCACCGCCTCTATGGGCTTGGGCATGCGGTCCGAGCGCCAGGCCAGCAGGTCGCGCAGGGAGACCGGCCGCGCCTCCCGCGTCATCTTCGAGTAGGCCGTGAAGCTCTTGTAGTCGCCGGTGTTGCAGGCGTGCTGCAGCTTATGGATCAGCGCCGCCTCATAGGCATGGTTCTCGCCGGACGAGCGCACCTTGTAGAAGCCGCCGAGCGGGATCACAGCGCTGGCCGGCGTCCAGGCCACCTCGCGCTCCTCCAGCATGCGCGCCTCCAGCCCCGCCAGCCCCATGCCGGAGATGCGGGACGTCATGCCGGGGAAGAACTCCGCCACCAGGGCCCTGCTCAGCCCGACCGCCTCGAATTCGTAGCCGCCGCGGTAAGACGAGATGACCGAGATGCCCTTCTTGGCCATGATCTTGAGCAGGCCCGCCTCCAGCGCGCGCTTGTAGTTCAGCACGGCGGCGCGAAGGGTCATGCCCCGGTAGAGCCCGCGCTCCAGCCGGTCCTGAATCGACTCCTGCGCCAGGTAGGGGTTCACCGCGGTCGCGCCGACCCCGACCATCACCGCGAACTGGTGGCTGTCCACCACGCCCGCCGAGCGCACGATGATGGAGACGTAGGCCCGCAAGCCCTCGTCCACCAGCCGGGCATGCACCCCACCGGTAGCCAGGATCATCGGCAGCGGCACACGCTCGGCATCGCCCGCCTCGTCGGTCAGCACGATTTGGGCCGCGCCGCCCTGGATGGCCTGCACCGCCTCGTTGCGAATGCGGTCCAACGCGGCGCGCAGCGCATCGCCCCGGCGGGCCTCAGGCGCCGGCAGGGGCATGGTGCAGTCGATCACCGCCACCCGGCTCTCGCCGAAATAGACCAGCATGCGCTCGTACATGCCGGTGGTGAGCACCGGGCTGTCCAGGACGAAGACCTCGGTCTGGCCCTCGTCCTGCGCCAGGATGTTGCCGAGGTTCTTGAACCGCGTCTTCAGGCTCATCGTCCCGCCTTCGCGCAGCGGATCGATGGGCGGGTTGGTCACCTGGGCGAAGTTCTGGCGGAAATAGTCCGATAACGGACGAATGCGTGAGGACACCACCGCCAGGGGACTGTCGTCGCCCATGGAGCCGATGGCCTCCTTGCCGTCGAGCGCCATGGGATCGACGATCATCTCGATCTGTTCCGAAGTCATGCCGGCGGCGGCCTGACGGCGCGCCAGGGCCTCCCCCTGGAAGCGCCGGGGCTCGGGGCCGGGCCCGACCAGGGGCTCCAGCTCCACCATGTTCTCCAGCCAGCGGGTGTAGGGGTGGGCGGCGGCGAGTTCGTCCACGATCTCGCGCTCGGGATAGAGCCGCCCCGCCTGCAGGTCGACGGCCACCATGCAGCCCGGCGAGACGTGCAGGCGCCTGAGCACCCGCTCGTCCCCGATGCCGGTCATGCCCGCCTCCGAGCCTGCGATCAGCAGGCCGTCGACGGTCTCGGTGAGGCGCAGCGGACGTAGGCCGTTCCGGTCCTTGCCCGCCAGCACCCAGCGGCCGTCGGTGGCGCAGATGGCGGCGGGGCCGTCCCAGGGCTCCATCACCGCGTTGCAGTAGGCGTAGAGCGCCCGGTGCTCGGGCGCCATCTTGCCGTCCTCGTTGGACCAGGCCTCGGGCATCAGCAAGGCCTTGACCATGGGGGCGGGGCGGCCGGCGCGCACCAGCATCTCGAACACGTTGTCGAGCGCCGCGGAGTCGGAGCCGCCCGGGCGCACCACGGGCTTAACGATGTCGCCGTGCTGGCCGAAGGCGTCCGCCGCCATACGAATCTCGTGGCTCTTCATCCAGTTGATGTTGCCGCGCACGGTATTGATCTCGCCGTTATGGGCGAGCATGCGCAGCGGCTGGGCCAGCCGCCATTCCGGGAAGGTGTTGGTGGAATAGCGGGCGTGGAAGATGGCCACCGCCGCCTCGAACCGCGGATCGCACAGGTCGGGATAGAAGCCGTCCACGTCGCCGCAGCGGAACATGCCCTTGTAGATTAGGGACTTGGCCGAGAGCGAGCAGATGTAGAAGTTGTTCAGGTGAACCTGCTCCACCCGCTGCTCGATCCGGCGGCGGCAGAGATAGAGCGCCCGTTCCAACTGCTCGCCGTCCATGTCCTCGGGCGCGGCCAGCATGATCTGCTCGATCTCCGGCCGCACCGCCGCGGCGCGCTCGCCCAGCACCGAGCTGTCGATGGGCGCCTGGCGCCAGCCGTAGATGTAGAAGCCGAAACGCAGCACCTCGGCCTCCACGATCGTACGCGCCAGCTCCTGGGCGGCGAGGTCTGTCCTCGGCAGGAAGATCATGCCGACCGCGATGGGGCCGGGGCGCACCTTGTGGCCGATGCGCGAGACCTGCTCGGCGAAGAAGGCCTGGGGCACGCTGACCATGACGCCCGCGCCGTCGCCGGTCTTGCCGTCGGCGTCCACCGCGCCCCGGTGCCAGACCGCCTTCAGCGCCGCGATCGCCAGCTCCACCACCTCCCGCCGCGGCTTGCCGTCGATGGCGCAGACGAAGCCCGTGCCGCAGGCGTCGTGCTCGGAGGCCGGGTCATAGGCGTTCGCCTCGACCAGGCGCTCACGGTTGGAGAGGTACTGTTCGACGTCGTGGCTCATGCCGCCACCTCTTGCATCTCGAGCGGCAGGCCGGCGCGGGTGCGCAGGTATTGGTCGATGGCGAGCGCGGCGTCCTGGCCGTCGCGCACCGCCCAGACCACCAGCGAGGCGCCGCGCACGATGTCGCCGCCGGCGAAGACGCCCGGCAGGCTGGTGCGCTTGTCCTCATCCACCGTGATCGTGCCCGAAGGCGTGACCCGCAGTTCCGGCGCGCCGAAGAGGGTGGGCAGGTCTTCCGCGTCGAAGCCCAGCGCCTCGATCACTAGCTGGGCGGCCACATCGAACTCCGCGCCCGCAATCTCCTCCACGGAACGGCGGCCGCTCATGTCGGGGGCGCTCAGCCGCATGCGGACGGCGCGCACGTGGTCCACCTCGGCCGTGTCGCCGTGGATGGCCTTGGGGGCGGCGAGCCATTCGAAGCGCACGCCTTCCTCCTCCGCATTGGCCACCTCGCGGGCGGAGCCCGGCATGTTGGCGCGGTCGCGGCGGTAGAGGCAGGTGACCGAGCGGGCGCCCTGGCGCACGGCGGTGCGCACGCAGTCCATGGTGGTGTCGCCGCCGCCGATGACCACGACGTCCCGGCCCTTGGCGTTCAGCTCGCCGCTGTGGAAGGCCGGCACGTCGTCGCCGAAGTTCAGCCGGTTGGAAGCGATCAGGTAGTCGAGCGCCCGCACCACCGCGTCCGACCCCACGCCGGGACCGCTCAGCCGGCGGGCCTTGTAGACGCCCGTGCCGATGAACACCGCGTCGTGCCGCTCCCGCAGCTCGGCCAGGGAGGCGTCGCGGCCCACCTCGAAGTCGGGGATCAGGGTCACACCGCTGTCGGCCAGCCGCTGGGTGCGCCGCATCACCACCGGCTTCTCCAGCTTGAAGCCGGGGATGCCGTAGGTGAGCAGCCCGCCCGGTCGGTCGTAGCGGTCGTAGATGGTGACCTGATAGCCGAGCCGCCGCAGCCAGTCGGCCGCCGCGATCCCCGCAGGGCCCGCGCCGATGATCCCCACCGACTGGGTCTTCTCGTCCACGGGCGTGATCGGCTTGATCCAGCCCTCCGCCCACGCCGTGTCGTTGATATAGCGCTCCACCGCCCCGATGGTGACGCCGGTCCAGCCCGACTGCTCCAGCACGCAGGCGCCTTCGCAGAGGCGATCCTGCGGGCAGATGCGGCCGCAGACCTCGGGTAGGGCGCTTGTCGCCTCCGAAAGCGCCCAGGCCTCCTGCATCCGCCCCTCCGACGCCAAGCGCAACCAGTCGGGGATGTTGTTGTGCAGCGGGCAGCCAGTCTGGCAGAAGGGCACGCCACACTGGGAGCAGCGCGACGCCTGATTGCCGTTCTGGGCCGGGTTGAAGCCGGTATAGATCTCCCCGAAGTCATGGGCGCGCTCGACCACGGTCCGCTTGTTCGGGGCGGACGGGGCGATGGTGACGAACTCCGACATGCGATGGGTCATGATGGCCTCGCGCACAAGAAAACCACGATTAAGGGACGGGCGACAGATAGGCGAAATTTCCTCAAGCGGAAGCGGAAATCCACCAGCTCCGGGCATGGCTTTGCGCCACTTTCCGCTTGAGGAACGGAACATGCGCATGATGGACGCGACGAGCTGACATGGCGGAGGGCGCGCGGGCCGGAGGTCGAACGCGGTGGCGCGAGGGCGTCGTCGACACGGGGACCCGCGTCCTGGCCGAGGAAACGCCAGTGGCCATCGTCTACGACGCCTCCACCTATGCGGTGATGATGGCGACGCCGTCCGATCTGGAGGATTTCGCGCTGGGGCTCAGCCTGACCGAGGGCGTCATCGTCGCCGCCGGGGAGGTCACGGCCATCGACATCGCCGCCGGAGAGCAGGGGATCGAGGCGCGGGTCTGGCTGAAGCCCGGGCGGCGTGAGGCTCTGGCGGCGCGCGTGAGG
>CAXUEN010000126.1:0-6942 GCA_964249945.1 uncultured Caulobacteraceae bacterium
GTAATCGCGGGCGGGCTGGGGGAGGGGAGCTCGGTCATGGCCGGCGGGCCTTCCCGCCTAGTAGAGCTCGGTGTCGTCGTCGGCGCCCTGTTCGTGCAGGTCGATGGCCGGGGTGCGCCAGCCGGAGCGCTCGCCCCAGACGTAGAAGCCGAGCCCCATCAGGGCCACCACGGCGAGGTCCACGCCGTAGGGGATCAGCCCTGCGCCGCCGAACTCGTGGCTGCCGCAGGCCGAGACCAGGGCCATGCAGGGCAGGTAGGCGATCAGCCACCAGGCGCCCCTCAGGTGGCGGCTGAAGTCCTTCCAGCCGTGGCGCCACTCCGCCCAGGCGTAGATGGGCGCAGCCACGATCACCAGGGCGATCACCTCTCCGGTCAGCGGCCAGCGCGCCCAGTAGAGCAGCAGGGTGCAGAGCGTGAAGGCCACCGGCGCGAACACCCGGATCACGGGCGTGCGCAGCGGCCGCTGCATCTCCGGCGCGACGCGGCGGAGCGCGCCCACGCAGATCGGGCCGATCTGGTAGGAGATGATGGTCGCCACCGAGATCACCGCCGCCAGCGACCCCCACCCCCGCAGGAAGAACAGGAAGAGGAACGAGACGCACAGGTTCAACCACATGGCCGGGCGCGGGATGCCGCTCTTGGTGTGGATGTGGCCGAAGATCCTGGGCAGGGAGCCGCTCTTCTCCATGGCGTAGACCATCCGCGCGGTGGTGGCGGTGTAGGTCATGCAGGTGCCGCTGGGGCTGACGAAGGCGTCGGCGTAGAGCAGCAGAGCCAGCCAGTTCAGGTTCAGGGCCAGGGCCAGCTGGGCGAAGGGCGAGGAGAAGTTCACCGCCGCCCACCCCTGCTTCAGGTCGCCCGGCGGGGTGGCGCCGACGAAGGCGACCTGCAGCAGGATGTAGACCACGGTGGCGATGGCGATCGCCGAGAACACGGCCAGGGGGACGTTGCGCTGGGGGTTCTTGGCCTCGCCCGCCAGGTTGATCGGGCTCTGGAAGCCATTGAAGCTGAACACGATTCCGCTGGTGGTCACCGCGCCGAAGATGGCCGGCAGGTTCATCGCCGCCTTGCCCGGGTGCAGGCCGATGGCGAAGTTCTCCCGGTGGAAGCCGGCGATGATCAGGGCGATCCCGGTCAGGGCCGGGATGACCAGCTTGAACGCGGTGATGCCCGCATTGGTCTTGGCGTAGAGCTGCACGCCCCAGTAGTTCATCAGGAAGTAGACGATCACCAGGACCGCAGCTAGGGCCAGGCCTGAAGCCGTCAGGGCGTGGGCGGGCGCGTTGTAGAGCGCGTGGGCCCAGGGATAGGGCCAGGAGGCCACGTACTGGGCGGAGGCCTCGGCCTCCACCGGCACGGCCGAGGCGATGGAGATCCAGTTGGCCCAGCCGGCCACGAAGCCCACCAGCGAGCCGTGGCTGTAGTAGCCGTAGCGCACCATGCCGCCGGTCTCGGAGAACATGGCGCCGAGTTCCACGAACACCGTGGCGATGATGGAGATGAAGGCCGCCCCGATGACCCAGGCCCAGACCGCGCCGGGGCCGGCGAGCTGGGCGGTGCGCCAGGCCCCGAACAGCCAGCCCGAGCCGATGATGCCGCCCAGCCCCGTCATGGTGAGCGAGATCAGGCCGATGTCGCGGCGGACTTTGGAAGCTGGCAAGGGCGCGCTCGGGCTGGTGATGTCCGGACGGTCACGTCTGCGGGAAACCGGCCCGGGCGGCAAGGGGACGCACTGCCGCTCTTCGCGTTGAGGGGGGATGTCCGACGCCCCGCTGATCCTCACCCTGAAGCTGGACCCCGCGAGCTTCGCGCGGTTCGACGGGCTGCGGCGGGCGCACTTCCCGCCGGCCCTGAACCACATCCCGGCGCACCTGACCCTGTTCCACAAGCTGCCAGGGAAGCGGCTGGACGAGGTGGTGGGTCATCTCACCACCAGCGTTCCGGCTGGCCTCCTCCAGCTCCGGGCTATCGGACTGCGCAAGCTCGGGCGCGGCACGGCGTTCGAGATCGCGGGTGCGGAGCTGAAGAGCTTCCGCGGACGGCTGGCCCAGGCCTGGGCCGACGTGCTGTCGCCACAGGACGCCCAGGGCTTCCGCCCCCACGTGACGGTGCAGAACAAGGTGGAGCCGATCGTGGCGCGGGCGCTGTACGAACAGCTCGGCGACGGCTTCCAGCCCTTCGACCTGCAAGGCGTCGGCGTGCTGGTCTGGCGCTACCTGGGCGGCCCGTGGCGGCTGGAGGCGGAGGTGGGGTTCACGCCACCTGCCTGAGCGCCTCGCCGATCTCCTCCACCGCCTCAAGCGTGGTGGCCCAGGAGCACATGAAGCGCACTGAGCCGTCGGTGAAGCGGTAGACGTTCCAGCCGTGGGCGCGCAGGCGCTGCAGCGTCGGCTCGTCCATGGTGACGAACACGCCATTGGCCTCCACCGGGTGGGCGACGGGGAAGGGCATCGACGCGGCGAGCCTGCGCGCCATGGCGTTGGCGTGGGCGGCGTAGGTGGTCCAGGCGCCCTCGCGCAGCATGCCGATCCAGGGGGCGGCGAGGAAGCGGCCCTTGGAGGGCAGCTGGCCGGCCTGCTTCAGGCGGGCGTCGAAGCGGCGGGAGAGGCCCGGGTCGAACAGCACCACGGCTTCGGAGAGCGGCATGCCGGCCTTGGTCCCGCCCATGACCAGGATGTCGATCCCGAGCGATTTCAGCGCCTTGACGTCGATGCCTGAGGCGACCGCATTGGCTAGCCGCGCACCGTCCAGGTGCACCGGGAGCCCCCGCGCCTTGGCCTGGGCGGCGAGCTCGCCGATGGCCTGAGCGGTATAGACGGTGCCGTACTCGGTGGCGTTGGTGAGTGAAAGGGCGGCCGGTGATTGGCGGTAGGAGGCTTCGGGCGCCTCCAGCGCGGACGCCAGCGAAGCGGGATCGATGCGGCCCGAGGCGCCCTCCAGCCCGATCAGGCCGAGGCCGTGGCCGAAGAAGCCGGGGGCGCCGGTCTCGTCGGTCTGGATGTGGGCGTGGCGGTGGGAGAGGACCGACTCGAAGGGGCGGCACAGGGCGGCGCAGGCTATGGCGTTGGCGGCGGTGCCGGAGGCGACGAAGCGCACGTCGGCGTCGGCGTCGAGCAGGGCGCGCACGGCGTCGGCTGCCTCTGCGCTCACCGTGTCCGCGCCGTAGCCGGAGGTGAAGCCGGTGTTGGCTTGCACCAGCGCCGCCATGGCCTCGGGCGCGGCGCCGACGGTGTTGTCGGAGGCGAAGTCGTAGCGGGCGGCGCTCATGGTCGGTTCAGGGCTGGGGAGCGGGAGCGATGATCGAGGGCGGCGTCGCATCGTCGGTGACCCGGAAGGTGATTGGGAACGTCACCATCGCGTCAGCCGGCCGACCGTCTCGCATCACGGGTTTGACGTGCAGGGTCCGGGTTGCGCGCATGGCCGCCGCTCCGAGCCTGTCGCTCGGTGCGGATACCAGGGCGCACGCGCTCAACGCCCCCTGCGCCGTCACCGTGCACTGCACCACCGCCGTCGCTTCGTGAGCGGCGCTTGCAGCCGGCGGGTCCGCCCGGGCCCCATAAGAGGAGGGCGGCGCCCCGACCGGGAGGGCGGAGGCGACGAGGAGTTGCAGGATCACGGTTTCACCTCCGGGCTGTCCAATCGATCGGCGTCACGCAAGGCGGGGAACAGCCGCGTCCATAGGCCCGTCACGCCCAGCGAGCCGAAGCCGCCGAACAGCGCCGCGCCGACTGGCCCGATCACCCGCGCCACCACGCCGGTCTCAAACTCCCCAAGCTCGTTGGAGGCGCCGATGAACAGGCCGGACACTGCGGAGACCCGCCCCCGCATGGCATCCGGCGTCACGATCTGGACCAGGGTGTTGCGGACGTAGACCGAAATCATGTCGGCCGCGCCCAGCGCCGCCAGGGCTACGACCGAAACCCAGAGCAGCTTGGAGACCGCGAACACTAGAGTGGCGACACCGAATGCCGCCACGCCGGCGAACATCCAGCGCCCCGCATGGCGGTGGATCTGCCAGCGGCTGAGCGCCACCGCCATCAGCGCCGCGCCGATCGCGGGTCCCGAACGGAGCACGCCAAACCCGTGCGCGCCGACCACCAGCACGTCGCGGGCGTAGACGGGCAGCAGCGCCGTGGCGCCGCCGAGCAGCACCGCGAACAGGTCCAGAGATATGGCGCCCAGCACGATCTTGTTGGTCCAGACGTAGTGGACACCCTCCCGGATCAGTTCCAGGCGCGAGCCGCCCGAAACGGTCGGCCGGGTGTCTGCGCGCATGGCCAGCAACGACCCGCCGGCGGCCAGGTAGAGCAGGGCGGAGCCCACATAGGCTGTCGCGGGCGAGACGGCGCACAGGGCGCCGCCGATCCAGGGACCGATGATCGAGGCGCTCTGGTAGCCCAGCGAGTTCCAGGCGATGGCGCGGGGCAGCACCTCGCGCGGCACCAGCATCGGCCCCATGGCGCCCTGGGCCGGCGACAGGAAGGCGCGCGAGGCCCCGAACAGGGCGGCGATGGCGAAGATCGGGACCAGGCTCGGGCCAGGATGGACGGCGAGCGCCGCCAGCCCCAGCACACAGACCAGCTCTGCGGTCAGGCAGATGAGGATGATGGCGCGGCGGTCCTGGCGGTCGGCGATGGCGCCGGCCACGAAGGTCAGGACGAACAGGGGGAGGAACTGGGCCAGCCCCACCATGCCCACCAGGAAGGCGCCCTGCTCCACGCCGTTCGTGCGGCGCGCCACGGTGTAGACCTGCCAGCCGATGGTCACGCTCTCGGCCTGCACCGCCAGGGTGGTGAGCACCCGTGCGGCCCAGAACAGGCTGTAGGCCCGGTAGCGGAAGACCGCGGGCGACGGGTTTGCGGGGGAATCCATAGGGTGGCGCAGAATGGCCGCCGCGCGTGACGGGCGCAATCTCTGTTGACGCGCGGGACCCCGCTTCGCAAAGAGGTCCGCCCGCGGCTGCGCCGCTTCGAACGCTTCCCGCTATGACCGCCCTGATCCCGACGCGCGAGACCGCGCGCCAAGCCGCGCCGCCGTCGCCCGAGCCGGCCTTGATCCGCTTTGGTTGCGAGCGGCCGCAGGACCGTCCCGAGGTCGACGCCCTGATCGACCGCACCTTCGGCCCCGGCCGCTACGCCAAGACGGCCGAGCGCCTGCGCGAGGGCATGTGCGCGCACCCGGAGATGTCGCTCTGCGCCTGGACGGGAGACCGGTTGGCCGGCGCGGTGCGGTTGTGGCCGGCCCATATCGGCCCGCACCGCGCGGCCTTCCTCGGCCCCATCGCCGTGGCGCGGGCGTTGCGGCGAAACGGCCTGGGTGCGGAGCTGGTGGAGCAGGCCTGCGCCCGCGCCCACGCCGCCGGGGAACGGATCGTGATCCTGGTCGGGGACGCGGGCTTCTTCGGACCGCTCGGCTTCGAGGCGGTCCCGCCGGGCCGGGTGGTCGCGCCAGGTCCGGTCGATCCGCGCCGGCTGCTCTGGACGGCGCTTTCGCCCGGGGCGCTGGACGGCGTCGGCGGCCTGCTGAAGGTCGTAGCCACAGCTTAACAATAATTCATCCGCGCCTTCGCATCCGCGAGCAGATGTGGAAGCCTCCTACTGACGAGAGCCGGCGTGACCGGCGCGGTTTCGGCAGGAGTTCAGGCCATGGACCTCGGCGGCGTCTTCTTCTTCACCTTCCTGGGCGCGGTGATCATCGTGCCCCAGGTGCTGCGCTTCAGGGAGCGCGGCCGGCTTCACGAGACCCTGCGCGCCGCCTTCGAGCGTGGCCAGCCGGTGCCGCCCGAGCTTCTCGCCGCGCTGCAGTGGGGTCGGCGACGCTACAACGGCTACGATCTTCCCCCGGAGGTTTACGCCGGCTGGCAGACCCGACCGGCCCCGCCGCCGGAGGGTCCCTTCGGCGCTGCGCCGACGGAAGCCACGTCCGTCGGGCCCAGGTCTTCCGCGCCGCCGCCCCTCATCACGCCCATGTTCGTCAGCCAGACCCGGCGCGATCTGCGGCGAGGGCTGATCTGGCTCGCGGTCGGTATCGGCCTGCTGGCCGCAGGCGGCGCCTCGTATGCGGGGCTATACGAGGTGGGCGGGGCGCAGGAGACCCTGGCCCTCTTCGCCGCCTTTGGAACCATCCCGATCTTCGTCGGGCTGACCTACCTCGCCCTGGCCTGGTTCACCCGGGACAAGACCCGCGCCTGAACCTCCAGGAGAGGGCGCGCCTGTGAGTCCCCCCCACATCCGGACCGGCCTCGCCGACGCCGAGCTCGCCGTCCTGGCCCAGGCCGGCGACCGCCCGGCTTTCGGCGAGCTGGTGCGCCGCCACGGCTCGGCGGTACGCGGGCTGCTGCGCCGCATGGGGGCGCAGCCCACCGTGGCCGACGACATCGCCCAGGACGCCTTCCTGGCCGCCTACGAGCGCATTGCCGAGTTCCGGGGCGCAGGCGCCGTCGCCGGCGGGGTGAGGCGCATCGCCGCGCGGCGCGACATCCCGCGCTGCAAGCGGCAGCTGCGCGTGGCGGCCCTCGACTCCGAGCCTGTCCAAGGCGAGCCGCAGACGCCGGGCGAGGCGGCGGCCGGCCAGCGGCTGGACCTGGACGGCGCCCTAAAGCTCCTCAGCCCAGGGGAGCGGCTCTGCGTCACGCTCTGTTGCGGGGCGGGCTTCAGCCACGCCGAGGCGGCGGAGGCCTTGAACACGCCGCTGGGAACGGTGAAGTCCCACGTGCGACGAGGCCTGGACAAGATGAAGGGCCATCTGACCGGCGAGGGCCAGGATCGGGATCGTCCGGTGGACGTCGCGAGCGCGAGAGGCGGACATGTCTGATCCCTCCTTCGAGCATCGGGTAGGGCGGCTGTTCGCCGATCCGCCGCCGCTGGCGGACCCGGCGGCGTTCACCGCCCGGGTGCAGGTGCGGCTGGAGCGGGGCTGGGCCATGCGGCGCGTCCTGATC
>CAXUEN010000127.1:0-6886 GCA_964249945.1 uncultured Caulobacteraceae bacterium
CCTGGTGCCCCAGCTGCGCGGAGGAGCAGCCGATGCTGCTCCAGCTGGCCCAGTCCCACGTGGCCCCGATCTACGGCGTCGCCTGGCTGGACCAGCCGGACAAGACCCGCGCTTGGCTGGCGCAGCACGGCGACCCCTTCATCCGCATCGGCGACGACGCCGGCGGCCGGCTCGGCATCGACCTCGGCGTGACCGGCGCGCCGGAGACCTTCATCGTCGACCGCCGGGGTCACATACGCTACCGCCAGATCGGCCCGATCACCGACGACACCTGGCGCAACGTGCTGCAGCCGCTGATCGCGCGCCTGCAATCCCAGACCAGCTGAGCCAGACGGAGCCCGCCATGACCGACACCCACGACGCGGTCGAGTTCATGGAGCGCATGGTCGACGAGATCGGCCTGACCCGCGACACGCCCCCGGCCGTGCAGGACGAGATGCTGGCCCAGCTCCACGCGGAGGCGGCGCGCCGCTTCCGCGACCCCGACCTGCTGGACGCCGCCTTCCAGTACCTCGACCATTGGCGGGATCAGCGGTAGGGGCGCCCATCCCCATGCCGCAGGCCTAACGAATGTCGAACTCGGCTGCTTCGGTGGCGCGCTGATGATGGTGTCCTCGCCGCCGACACCGTAAGCCGAGCTTGAGAGCGCCCGCCGACGGCGCCAGGGAACCGCAATGCCCACCGAGACCGACCGCAAGAGCTTCACCGACGAGGAGGCGCTGGCCTTCCACCAGCTCCCCACCCCCGGCAAGATCGCCGTCGTCGCCACCAAGCCCATGGCGACCGCCCGGGATCTCAGCCTAGCCTACTCCCCGGGCGTAGCGGTGCCCGTGCTGGCGATCGCAAAGGACCCAGACCTCGCCTACGAGTACACCTCCAAGGGCAACATGGTGGCCGTGATCTCCAACGGCACCGCCATCCTGGGGCTGGGCGATCTCGGCGCCCTGGCCTCCAAGCCCGTGATGGAAGGCAAGGCTGTACTGTTCAAGCGCTTCGCCGATGTCGACTCTATCGACATCGAGGTGACCACCAAGGACCCGGCCGAGTTCATCACCGTGGTGAAGAACATCGGAGCGACCTTCGGCGGCATCAACCTGGAGGACATCAAGAGCCCCGACTGCTTCGACATCGAGCCGGCGCTGCAGGAGCTGCTCGACATTCCCGTCTTCCACGACGACCAGCACGGCACCGCCATCATCACCGCCGCGGGCCTGCTCAACGCCTGCGAGATCACCGGGCGGAAGATCGAAGACGTGAAGGTGGTGCTGAACGGCCCGGGTGCGGCCGGCATCGCCACCCTGGAGCTGATCAAGACCATGGGGGTGGCGCCGCAGAACTGCATCGCGGTGGACTCCAAGGGCGTGCTCTACCGCGGCCGCGACGACATGAGCCAGCTGAAGACGGCGCACGCCATCGACACGCCGCTGCGCACCCTGGCCGACGCCGTGAACGGGGCGGATGTGTTCATCGGCACCTCGGTGAAAGGCGCCCTTACGCAAGGTCTGGTAAAGACCATGGCGCCTCGGCCCATCATCTTCGCCATGGCCAACCCGGACCCCGAGATCACGCCCGAGGAGGTTCACGCCGTCCGCGACGACGCTATCGTCGCCACCGGCCGATCGGACTATCCGAACCAGGTCAACAACGTGCTGGGCTTCCCCTACATCTTCCGCGGCGCGCTGGATGTCCGCGCGCGCCGGGTGAACCAGGAGATGAAGGTCGCCTGCGCCAAGGCCCTGGCCCAGCTCGCCAAGGAGGACGTGCCCGACGAGGTGGCCGCCGCCTATCACGGGCGCGAGGTGCAGTTCGGGCGCGACTACATCATCCCCGCCCCCTTCGACCCGAGGCTCATCTGGTACGTGCCTCCCTTCGTGGCCCAGGCGGCCATGGACACAGGCGTCGCGCGCAAGCCTATCGAAGACATGGGCGCCTACCGCGACCGCCTGGCCCAGCGCCTCGATCCCTCCGCCGCTTTCCTGCAGACCATCACCAGCGCGGTGCAGAACGGACCCCGCAAGTGCGTGGTCTTCGCCGAGGGCGAGGAGAGCGCCGTTATCCGCGCCGCCCACGCCTTCCAGTTGCAGGGCCTGGGCAAGGCCATCTTGTGCGGGCGCGAGGACACGGTGCGCGCGAACGCCAAGGCCGTCGGCGTCGACCCGGACGCCGTGGAGCTTGAGATCGTCAACGCCCGGCTGTCGCAGAAGAACCCGGAATACGTCGAGTTCCTCTACGGTCGGCTGCAGCGCCACGGTTATCTCAAGCGCGACGTGCAGCGGCTGATCAACCAGGACCGCAATTCCTTCGCCGCCTCCATGGTGGCGCTGGGTCACGCCGACGGCATGGTCACCGGCGTGACGCGGACCTTCAACGTGGCGCTCCGCCAAGTGCAGCGGGTGATCGACCCGATGCCCAGCGGACGGGTGGTGGGGCTCACCGCCCTGCTGGCCCGGAGTCGCACCATCTTCGTGGCCGACACCAGCGTCACCGAACTGCCCACCAGCGAGGAGCTGGTGGAGATCGCCATCGAGGCCGCAGGCGCGGTGAAGGGCATGGGCTTCACCCCGCGGGTGGCCTTCACCTCCTACTCCACCTTCGGCAACCCGGCCGGCGAGCGGGGCGAGAAGGTCAGCCGGGCGGTGGCCCTAATGGATGCCCGAGACGACATCGACTTCGAATACGAGGGCGAGATGCCGCCGGAGGTGGCGCTCGACCCTGAGAAGCGCGCCAACTACCCCTTTGTGCGCCTGACCGACAACGCCAACATCCTGGTCATGCCCGGCATCCACGCCGCCTCCATCTCCGCCAAGCTGGCGCACCTGCTGGGGGGAGCGACAGTCCAGGGGCCGCTCCTGCTCGGCATGTCCAAGCCGGTGCAGATTTGTCCGCTCTCCGCCTCGGTGTCCCAGATCCTGACCATGGCGACGTTTGCGGCGTGCGACGTGCGGACGCTCGCGCCGGAGGTGTGACGCCTGCGCCTCTCGTGTCCCAAGGCCGAGGTCGCAAGGCTTACAATTGTGTTTGTCGGCGTGTTAGCCCAGAGACTATGTATCGCCAACCGGTGAGCGGGGACCACGTCTTGGATTGGAAAGTAGGAGGTCGCGGTCCCGGGACAGCGCGATCATGCTTCCGCAGACATGGACCGCGACATTTGACCCAAACTCTCGTCCTCTGCCTCGGAGCGATAGGCCTCGGTTCGGCCGGCGGCGCGCGCGCCCAGGTGCTGGAGATCGGCGCCGCGGGCGAGGTCAAGGTCTATGACGGCCCCGCCGTGTTCACCGCACAGGGCGCCGCCCCGATCATCCGGCCCAAGGCGGCGACCCGGCGCAAGGGCGTCGCGGTGTCCCGCTTGGCGCAGAGTCGACCCGACATGGCTCGCGCCGCCCAGGCCGTGGCCCTGAGCCCGGAGCTGGTCTCGGCGGTCGCCTGGCGGGAGTCGAATTATCGCACCGACCGCGTCTCGCGGGCGGGCGCAGTGGGCGAGATGCAGCTGATGCCCGCCACCGCCCGGGCGATGGGCGTCGACCCGGCCGACGCGGCGCAGAACCTCAGCGGCGGCGCCGGCTATCTTCGCGCCATGATCCGTCGCTATGACGGCGATCTGATCCGCGCCCTGGCGGCCTATAATGCCGGGCCGAAGGCGGTGGACCGCTATCGCGGTGTGCCGCCGTTCAAGGAGACGCAGGCCTATGTCTCGGCGATCATGGACCGGCTGAGCCGGGTGGCGGACGCGACCCCCGCGGCCGGTGCGGCGCGATGAGCGGGAGGAGAGGTTTGGCAGGCACGAGACATAGGACCGCAGCCGCACTCGCCCTGGCCGGCGCCATGGCGGCCGGCGGCGCCCACGCCCAGTCGGTCCAGCTCGACCCCGCTGGCTCCAACGTGATCCTGACGGCGGTGAGCTGGCTGCAGGGCACCCTCCTCGGCAACGTGGCCACCGCGCTCGCGGTGATCGCGGTCGGCGCGACGGGCCTGCTGATGCTCACCGGCCGCATCGACTGGCGGCGTGGGGCCACGGTGATCCTGGGTTGTTTCATCGTGTTCGGGGCCGCCGCGATCGTCGCGGGCATCCGTTCGGTCGCGGGCGGGGGCTGATGGCCCAGCTCGACCGTGACCCGGTGTTCGGTGCGCTCACCCGGCCGCAGATGTTCGCCGGCGTCACCTACAGCTACTTCGTGCTGAACGCGGTGCTGACCATCGAGCTGTTTCTGATAACCCACTCGTTCTGGGCTCTGCTGATCGCGCCGGTGGTCCACTTCATCGGCTATCTCGGGTGCCTGCGCGAGCCGCGCTTCTTCGACCTGTGGCTGGTGCGGGTCAGACGCTGCCCGCGGGTGAAGAACGCCTCCTTCTGGCGCTGCAACTCGTACTCTCCCTAAGTCATGGGAGCCCTGCTCACCCGAACCCCCCGGCCCGACGAGCGCCGCGAACAGGCCGCGGGCTCGCGCCTGCCCTACGCCCGCCACGTGGACGACGCCACGATCGAGACCCGCGACGGCCGGCTGGTCCAGGTCATCCACCTGGCCGGCTTCCCGTTCGAGACCGCCGACACCGAGGAGCTGAACTACCGCAAGTCCGTGCGCGATACGATGCTGCGCGGCGTCGCCAACTCCCGCTTCGCCCTCTACCACCATGTGCTCAGGCGAGAGACCTCGCCCGAGCTGCCCGGCGAGTTCGCCGACCCCTTCAGCCGCGCCCTGGACGACCAGTGGCGGGGCTGGCTGGCGTCGCGGCGCATGTACGTCAACGACCTCTTTCTCACCGTCATCCGCAGGCCCCTGCAGGGCCGCATAGGGGTGCTGAGCGAGCTGGCCAAGGTGGTCCGGGGCCGCGCCTCGGGCCAGGAGGACGCCGCCGCCCACGTCCGCGACCTCGGCGCCCTGAACGGCGCGCGCGACGGGTTGCTAGCGGCGCTGTCGCCCTACGGCGCCCGCTTGCTCACCGCCTACGAAGGGCCGCAGGGGCTGTGCTCGGAGCCGCTGGAGTTCCTGTCGCTGCTCTACAACGGCGAGGCGCGCCCGGTGCGCCTGCCCCGCGCCGACCTCGGCCTGTATCTACCTTATCGCCGGGTCAGCTTCGGGGCCGACAGCCTTGAGTTCGGCCCCGCCGGCCGGCTGGAGCGCCAGTTCGCCGCCATGGTCTCGGTGAAGGACTATCCGGGCCAGACAACGCCCGGCATGCTCGACGACCTGCTGCGCCTCCCCTACGAGATGGTGCTGAGCGAGAGCTTCGGCTTCGTGGACCGGCAGGCGACGCTGGACCGCATGAACCTGGCGCTCCGCCGCATGAAGGCCGCCGACGACGAGGCCACGAGCCTCAGGCGGGATCTCTACACCGCCAAGGACGACGTGGCCGCCGGCCGCGCGGCCTTCGGCGAGCACCACATGACGGTGATGGTCAAGGCGCCGAGCCAGGCCGCCCTGAACGCCGCCGCGGCCGACGTGCAGTCCGCCTTCACCGAGCTCGGCGTCATCGCCGTGCGCGAGGAGGTGAACCTGGAGCCCGCCTTCTGGGCCCAGTTCCCCGGCAACTTCAAGGACATAGCGCGCCGCGCCCTGGTCTCCTCCAGCAATTTCGCAGCGCTGGCCAGCTGCCATAACTTCCCCGTGGGCCAGGCGTCGGCCAACCACTGGGGCCCCGCGATCACGGTGCTGGAGACCACCTCGGCCGGCCCCTACTACTTCAACTTCCACCATGGCGACCTCGGCAACTTCACCTGCGTGGGGCCGTCGGGGTCGGGCAAGACGGTGGTGCTGGGCTTCCTGCTGGCCCAGGCCCAGAAGCTGAATCCCCGCACCGTCTACTTCGACAAGGACCGGGGCGCGGAGATCTTCCTCCGCGCCATCGGCGGCCGCTACGACGTGCTGCGGCCCGGCCAGCCGACGGGATTGAACCCCCTGCTGCTGGAGGACACCGCGGCCAACCGCCGCTTCCTGGCCGATTGGACCGCCAAGCTGATCACCGCCAGCGGGCCGCCGCTCGACGCCGAGGACTTGGCCGCCATCGCCGACAGCGTGGACGCTAACTACAGCCAGCCACAACGCTACAGGCGCGTTAGGCACTTCGTGGAGCTGTTCCGGGGATCACGCCGGCCGTCCTCCACCGACTTGGCCGCCCGCCTCGCCCCCTGGCACGGCGCGGGCGACTACGCCTGGCTGTTCGACAACGAGGCCGACGAGCTGGACCTGGAGGCCCGCACCCTGGGCTTCGACCTGACCCAGATCCTGGACGATCCCGCCGCCCGGACGCCTGCGATGATGTATCTCTTCCACCGGGTGGAGCAGCGGCTGGACGGCGAGCCCACCATCATCGTCATCGACGAGGGCTGGAAGGCGCTCGACGACGAGGTCTTCATCCAGCGCATCAAGGACTGGGAGAAGACGATCCGCAAGAGGAACGGCATCGTCGGCTTCTGCACCCAGAGCGCCCAGGATGCGCTGGGCTCGCGCATCTCCAGCGCCATCATCGAGCAGGCCGCCACCCAGATCTTCATGATCAACCCGAAGGCGCAGGAAGCGGACTACGTCGGCGGCTTTGGCCTGACCCCGCACGAGTTCGAGCTGGTGCGCACCCTGCCGGACTCCACCCACTGCTTCCTGATCAAGCATGGGAACGACAGCGTGGTGGCGCGGCTGAACCTGGCGGGCATGCCGGACCTGCTCACCGTCCTGTCCGGCCGGGAGTCCAGCGTCCGCCGCCTGGACGAGCTGCGCGGCGTCCACGGCGACGCCCCGGCCGACTGGCTGCCCCAACTGCTGAAGCGCGCCTAGAGCATGGCTGCTTCAGATCACGTTTCACACTGGCTCCCTTCCCCCTCGATGGGGGAAGGGTCGGGGATGGGGGTGAGTGCACAGCGTGGGCAGAAGTTGGCTGGTGGCGCCTCCCGCTC
>CAXUEN010000128.1:0-6853 GCA_964249945.1 uncultured Caulobacteraceae bacterium
GCCCAGAGCTTGGCGCCGGCCTGCTCGATCGGCTCGGCGTAGCGGGCGAACATCGGATAAGGGGGCGCGTACAGGCACATGGACCAGGCGGTCGGCTCCAGCCCGGCCTCCCGAACCGCCTCCTCCAGCTGGCTGCGGGAAAAGGGCCGGCCATAGCCGAAGGGCGTGGTCTCGCTCTGCGCCCACCAGCCGCGCCGGTTGGCCACCACCGCGATCAGCCGCCCCGAAGGCGCCAGCACCCGCCGGACCTCCTTCAGCAGGGCCGTGGGGTCTTCGCTCTCCTCCAGCGCATGCACCATCGCCACCCGGTCGAACAGGGCGTTCTGGAACGGCAGCGAAAGGTCGCCCGCCAGGCAGGCCAGGTTGGCGTCGCCCATGGGCCAGGCCTCCACCCCCTGCCCGGCCGGCATGGCCGCCACCACCCGGCGCGCCAGGGCGTTGAAGGGCTCCAGGAACGGGGTGGCGTAGCCGACGCCGAGCACGTCGAGCCCCCGCGCGTCGCCCCACGCCTCCACCAGCTTGCGCTCCACCATGTCGGTGGCCGCGCGACCCAGCGAGCCGGCGTAGAAGGTGCGAAGGCTGACGACGTCGCGACGCATGGGGTCCGTTCGGAGTTCGAACCCTATATAAGCACGCTCACCCTGCGAAGACGAAAGCACCCGCCATGCCGATCGAGGTTCGCCTGTTCCCCTGCCTGTCGGACAACTACGGCTTCCTGGTGCGTGACACCGCTACCGGCGACACGGCGGCCGTAGACACGCCGGACGGGGCCGCGGTACTGCGCGAGCTGGAGGCCAGCGGCTGGCGGCTGAGCCTGATCCTCAACACGCACTGGCACCCCGACCACACCCAGGGCAACGCCGAGGTCGCGGCCGCCACCGGCGCCCGGATCGTCGGCCCTGCCGAGGTGCGCCGCGCCGCGCCGCTCGACCGCGAGGTGAAGGGCGGCGACGAGGTGGCGCTGGGCGACACGCGCTTCCAGGTATTAGAGACCGGCGGCCACACGCTCGGGCACATCAGCTACTATGATGCGGCGGATGCGACGGCCTTCGTGGGCGACACCCTGTTCGCGCTCGGCTGCGGGCGGCTGTTCGAGGGGACGCCGGCGATGATGTGGGACAGCCTGCAGCGTCTGGCCGCCCTGCCGGACGAGACGCGGGTCTACTGCGCCCACGAATACACCGCCTCCAACGCCCGCTACGCCCTGACGCTCGACAAGGGCGAAGCGCTGGCGGCGCGCGCGCGGGAAGTGTTCGCCGCCCGCGAGCGGGGCGAACCCACCGTGCCGACGACGCTGGGGATCGAGAAGGCGACCAACCCGTTCCTACGCGCGCCAGCGCTGGCGGGCGGCGACCCGGTGGCGGCGTTCGCTAAGGTCCGCGCGGGCAAGGACGCCTTCAAGGACTGACGAGAGGCGGCCCCGTTTTACGGGCGTCCCTTCGCGGCTTGCAGCCTCGTCCTTCGACGGGCTCAGGATGAGGATCAGGGCGACGTGAGCGGCTGCATCCGGCCGGCCCAGGACCCAGAGGGCCTCGCCTACAGGCCGTCCTTGGTGGGGTCGAGCAGGCGGTGGGCGTGGAGGATGAAGTAGCGCATCAGGGCGTTGTCGACGGTGGCCTGGGCGCGGGCCTTCCAGGCCGTGCGGGCGGTCTCGTAGTCCGGATAGGCGCCGACGAACTCGACCCGGCTGGGGTCGCGGAATTCCTGCCCGCCAACCTGCTTCAGCTCGCCCCCGATCACCAGATGCAGCAGGTAGTCGCTCGAATCCGCCATGTGTCCGATCCGGTTACGCGTCCGCGGGCGTCAAGCCCCGGCGGCCAGCTCGATAGGCGCGGTGCGGTCCAAGATCAACGGCGCCACCCCCGGGCCTGCGCACACCATCCCAGCATTGCGCGCCGCCGCCGTGTTGAACACCAGAGGGCGCCCGTTCTGGTCGCACGACACAGCCCCCGCTTCCCGCGCGATCAGGTCGCCCGCTGCGATGTCCCAGTCGTTCTTCCAGCCCATGGAGACCGCCGCATCGAACCGTCCCGCCGCCACCAGGGCCATGCGGTAGGCGAGCGCGCTGCGCTGGCCGACGCGCATGGCCGGCCAGTCCCGCGACCACTTGCGACCCTCGAAGGCGTTGGCCGGGGCGAGCATGGCGCAGTCTTCCAGCTGGCAGACTGTGCTGGCCGAGATGGGATCGCCGTTGCACGAGGCGCCGCCGCCTTCCACCGCCGCATAGAACTCGTCCAGCGCCGGAGCGAACACCACGCCCGCCACCGGACGCCCGTCCTGCACCACCGCGACGGACACGGCGAACCAGGGCTTGCCCTTCACATAGGCGGTGGTTCCGTCGATGGGATCGACGATGAACACCCGCCGGGCCTTCAGCCGGGCGAGGTCGTCCGGCGTCTCCTCCGACAGCCAGGCGTAGTGGGGGCGGGCCTTCAGCAGCTCGCGCCGGAGCAGGGCGTCCACGGCCAAGTCGCCGTCGGTGACCGGCGAGCCGTCGGGCTTGCGCTGGGTGGTCAGGCCCCTGGCGCGGCGGTCGAGCGCCAGCCGCCCCGCAGCGCGCACCACCTCGCCGACCAGCGCCACGTCGTCGTGCATGGAGCTTTCCTGGACGGCGATGGCGGTCATCGACCCGCGATGGCCAGTCCATCGATGAGCAAGGAGGGCGAATTGTTGGCGCCGCGGATCTCCAGGTCTGCGCCGGGGACCATGCGGGCGTAAATGTCGAGCAGGTTGCCCGCCACAGTGATCTCGGTCACCGGATAGGCGGCCTCCCCGCCCTCGAACCACACCCCCGAGACTCCAGCCGACCAGTCGCCGGTGTTGGCGTTCAGCGACGGTCCGAACATGGAAGTGATCAGCAGGCCCTCGCCCGCATCGGCCATCAGCTGCTCCAGCGAAGCGGCGCCCGGCTGCAGGGTCAGGTTGTGCGTCGACACCCCGGGCGGTCCGGCCAGCCCGCGCGACGCGTGACCCGTCGTCTCCAGCCCGAGCTGGCGCGCGACCGCTGAGTTCAGCAGCCAGGTGGTGAGTACGCCGTCTCGAACCAGCGCCCGCTCCGCCACCTCCACGCCTTCGTCGTCGAAGGCGGTGGAGCCCAGGCCGCGCTTGCGGAAGGGATCGTCGGTGAGGGTGATGGCGGAGGAAAAGACGGCCTGGTCGAGCCTGTCCTTCAGGAACGACACGCCCCGGGCGACCGCCGGTCCCGAGATCGCCCCAATCAGGGGGCCGATCAGCGACCCGGCCGGGCGGTTCTCGACGATCACCGGGGCCTGGCGGCTGCCGAGCTTGCGCGCGCCGATGCGCGCGACCGCGCGGCGCGCCGCCTCCGCTCCGATGCTCTCCGGCTCGGGCAGGTCTGCGGCGTGGCGGGTGGAGCGGCCCTCGCCGCCCCGCTCCATGCCGGTGCCCTCCCCGGCGATGGCCGAGGCGGAGAGCGAGAAGCTGGAGGCGGTGACCTCACCCTTGAAGCCGCCGCTGGTGACCAGGGCCCAGCCACCCTGGCTCCAGCCGGCCGAGGCGCCGTCGGTGTTGGTGACGCCGGCGGTCTGGCGCGCCACGTCCTCGGCCGCCCGAGCGCGATGCTCCAGGGCGTCGGCGCCGAACTCGGTGGCGTCGTGCAGGTCGAGGTCGGGCGCGGGTCCGCAGGCCAGCCGCCCCTGGGGCGCGAAGCCCGCATAGGGGTCCTCCGGCGCCACCCGGGCCATGGCCACCGCCCGCTCCACCAGCTTGGAGCGGGCGACGCTGGAGAGGTCGGAGCCGGAGACCACGGCCTGGCGCCGACCCACGAAGACGCGCAGTCCGAGGTCTCGGCTCTCCTCCCGCTCCACCTCCTCCAGCTCACCGAGCCGCACGGTCACGCCCAGCGACCGTCGCTCCGCCACCGCCACCTCGGCCGCATCGGCTCCGGCCCGCAGAGCGGAGGCGACCATGTCGTGCAGCAGCTCGCGGTCCATGCTGGGTTTGGTCTCCGAAGGTAAAGGTGGAGGAGGCGATATGGCGGCCAGCTCCCAACCCTGCAAGCGGCGGCTTGCACGGCGAGCCGGAGGGCGCAAGCATGGCGGGGCGCCCCGCGACGCGCGCCCTGCCGGAGCCCCTCCCCATGCGCCGCGTCCTGGTTCTCGGCGCCACGAGCCTGATCGGTCGCCGCCTGCTGGACCGACCGCCGCCGGATGACCTGACGCTGCTCTGCGTCGGTCGCGGGCCGGCGGCGCAAAACGCCGGGCGGGTAGCGTGGATCAAAGCCGATCTCGCCGCGCCGGACCTACGCCTGCCCCCCGCCGACGCGGTGCTCAGCCTGGCGCCGGTGTGGCTGCTGCCGGCCGCCCTGCCGGCGCTGCTCACTACGGGCGCGCGCCGGCTGGTGGCGGTGTCCTCCACCAGCCGGATCACCAAGGCGCGCTCTCCACTCGCGGAGGAACGCGCGATGGCCGCCCGGCTGGCCGAGGGTGAAGAGGCGGTGGTGGCCGCCTGCACGGCCTCTGGCGTCGCCTGGACTCTGCTCCGCCCCACCCTGATCTATGCGGAGGGCGAAGACCGCAACGTCTCGCGCCTGGCTGGCCTGATCGCGCTGTTCCGGGTCCTGCCGCTCGCCGGGTCGGGCGACGGGCTGCGCCAGCCGGTGCACGCCGCCGACCTCGCAGAGGCCGTTCTGCTGGCGCTGGACGCTCCGCAGACCTTCAACCGCGCCTACGACCTGCCGGGGGGAGAGACGCTGACCTACCGCGCCATGGCGATCCGCATCTTTGAAGCGCTGGGCCTGCGCCCGCGGCTGCTCAGCCTGCCGCCGCCGCTCTGGCGGGCGGGGCTGGCCCTCGCGCGCCCCCTGCTTCCCGGCGCCACGGCGGCCATGGGCGCCCGGATGAGCGAGGATCTGACCTTCGACGCCGCCCCGGCCGCGCGAGACTTTGGCTATGCCCCCCGCGCCTTCGAACCGGTGTTCGACCCGGCCCCGATCCACCGGCGCTAAGGACCGGATATCAGCCGGAAAGCCACGGCACTTCGTTCTCAGGCCTCGGGGCCAGCCCGCTGCGATCCTCCGGCTCGGCCGCACCCGCGCCCGTCGGCGGGGCTTCCGGGGGGATCGGCGTCTCCGGGCCGCGGCAGGCGTAGTAGACCTCCGCCAGGCGATCGAAGGCGTGGGTGTCGGCGTCCCGGTACTCGACCACGCCCGGCGGCTGGGCTTCCGGCAGGTAGATGTTCTCGAAGAACTTGCCGTAGCCCATGTGGTGCTGGTCGTAGCGACGCACCTTGGCCAAGCGTTGGGCGTAGCTCCGGATCACCCACTCGAAGTGCAGATAGTAGGCGTCGGGCGGCATCCTCGCCCACCGGTCGATGACGAAGCCGTCGGTGTGCATCATCGCGATGAAGCGCACCTGGTCGGGCCTGAACAGCCGCCAGCCGTGGTCGGTCCCCGGCCGGCCCGTGCGGTCGGCCCAGTGGTCGGACCGGGCGAACTGCAGCGGACGTCCGGGCTCGCGCCAAGCCCAACGGCGGGGGATGGCGACCGACTGCGCCGCATCCGGCGGCGGCGGCCCGGCGAGGCGCGCGAAAAGGGCGGCCGAAGGCGCCTCGTCGTCATGGATGAACAGGGCCCAGGGCGTCTTCACGCACGAGCGGGTGACGCTCACCACCGCCTCGGTGAAGGTGAAGCCATGGATGTCGACCACGGGCGCGCTAAAGCGGCGGGCGATGTCGTAGGTGTCGTCGGTGGTCCGGTCGTCCACCAGCAGGGTCGGGCGCCAGCCCCGGCCGGCGTAGTGCTCCAGCAGCGCGCCGATCCACCCGCCGCTGTTCTTGGTCGGAATGACTATGGTGACCCAAGGCGTCATCGCCATCCCGCACGCGCTCACCCCGGCTCCCTAGCGCAGCGGCCCCCCGCCCGCCAAGGCGCAGCGGCTAGGCCAACCGATAGACGGCGGTGCGCTTCACCTCCTGGTCCTCCAGCTCGCGGGTCGTCTGCACCCGGTATTCAGCCAGCCGCGTCAGGCGGGCCTTGGGCAGGTAGGTGCGGCCGGGATCGCCGATCAGCACCACCGCGCCCTTGTCCTGCGCCTCGCGCAGCCAGCGCTCCAGCCGTTCCGCCAGGGGGCGCTCGTAGCAGATGTCGCCGGCCAGGATCACGTCGGCCTCAGGCGGCTGGGCTTCCAGCAGATCGGCCGCCGTGAAGGCCACCTCCACACCGTTGGCCTCGGCGTTCAGGGCCACGGCCGCTGCGCAGACGGCGTCGATGTCGCAGCCTCGCGCGCTTCCGGCCCCCGCCTTCATCGCCGCGATGGCCACCAGGCCCGAGCCGGTGGCGAAGTCCAGCACCTGCCGCCCTGCGACGACCTTGGGATGGTCGAGCACGTAGCGGGCGAGGGCTTGGCCGCCGGCCCAGGCGAAGGCCCAGAACGGCGGCGGCAGACCGAGCTCGCCCAGCCGCTCCTCTGTCAGCCGCCAGAGCGGGGTGACCTCGTCGGCCAGGTGCAGCACGATCTCGGGCGTGTGCGGCGGCCGCTGGAGCCGAGTGTTCTCCAGAATGAAGGCGCGCGGGTCCGAGATCATGCGCGTGCGGTCACCGGCGAAGGGCGGTGACCGCAAGGCCTGCGAACAGCAGCAGCCCTGCGTCGCGGTTGGACTTGAACAGGCGGAGCGCCAGCGGCGCGTCGTCCTGGCGTAGGCGCCGGACCTGCCAGGCGAGGTGCGCCACAAAGCCCAAGGCGAGCAGCAGGCTCCATGGCGCGCCGACGGTCAGGGCCAGGGCGAGCCCGGAGGCCAGGGTGTAGAACACCGCCACCCCCCGTCGCACCTGCGGCCCCAGCCGCCGGGCGCTGGACTTGATGCCGGCCAGCGCGTCGTCCTCGATGTCCTGCAG